>NZ_MIIV01000523.1:0-18072 GCF_001743015.1 Shigella sp. FC1567 | reverse complement strand
GCTGTTTTACGCGTATGACAGGATACGGAGGACGGTTGTGGCGCACGTCTTCGGTGAACGCACTCTGGCCACACTGGAGCGTCTTCTGAGCCTGCTGTCGGCCTTTGAGGTCGTGGTATGGATGACGGATGGCTGGCCGCTGTATGAATCACGCCTGAAGGGAAAGCTGCACGTTATCAGCAAGCGTTACACTCAGCGCATTGAGCGACATAATCTGAATCTGAGACAACATCTGGCAAGGCTGGGACGGAAGTCACTGTCGTTCTCAAAATCGGTGGAGCTGCATGACAAGGTCATCGGGCATTATCTGAACATAAAACACTATCAGTAAGTTGGAGTCATTACCTAAGCAGAGTTAAACGTTAAACACGGTGAAATCATTCGCTAGTTCAGTCGCCGGGAAAATTGACCTGCATTCACGTAACAGGTGCTGACAACCTTTGTCATCATAGCGCGAGCTGACGTGGGTAATGATTAGCTTACCGACTCCAGCCTCACGGGCTAGTGTCGCAGCCTGGCGTGTAGAGCTATGGCCGCGACTATTGGCTTTGGCTTCCATGGTTATATCCAGCGTCGCTTCGTGCACCATGACATCGACACCTTTAGCCAGGTCAAGTGCGGCATCGCAGGGGCCGGTATCGCCGAAAATAGCGAGCGCTTTACCTGGCACTGGAGCAGCTAAGTAATCTGCGCCGTTAATCTGCCTTCCATCTTCCAGCGTGATTGTTTTGCCCGCTTTTAATTCCTGAAACAGTGGGCCAGGCGGCACGCCAGCAGCTTTTAATGCCTGGGCATTTAATGCACCCGGTTTATCATGTTCTTCAATACGATAGCCATAACATTCCAGTGGGTGTTCCAGCGGATAAGCGGTTACTTTGCGCAGGCCATCATCGAGAATTTCGCCAGCGCCAATTTCGACAATTTCCAGCGGATAATCGGTCCATGAGCCGCTAATCCGCAGCGCGGTTTCCACAAATTCACGGATACCTTGCGGACCATAAATCGTTAAGGGTTGGATAATGCCTGACATAGAACGACTGCACAGCAAGCCGGGTAAACCAAAAAGATGATCGCCATGAAGGTGACTGATAAAAATCTTGTCCAGTTTTCCAGGGTTAAAGGCGGTATGCAGTAGCTGATGCTGGGTGCCTTCACCGCAGTCAAACAACCAAAGTCCGCTCTGGGTCGGATGTTGCAGGTTAAGCAATATTGCCGTGACATTGCGCGTGCGGGTTGGCACACCGGCTGAAGTACCTAAAAAAATTAATTCCATGAGTTCATCACGTTTCAAAAAATATTCCGGCTAGTATAAGGTATACATCTAAAAGGAGAGCATTATGATTGAATGGCAAGATCTGCATCACTCTGAATTATCGGTTTCCCAGCTTTATGCCTTATTACAACTGCGTTGCGCGGTGTTTGTTGTCGAGCAGAATTGCCCTTATCAGGATATCGATGGTGATGATTTGACGGGGGATAATCGCCATATTCTCGGTTGGAAAAATGATGAACTGGTGGCATATGCGAGGATTCTGAAAAGTGATGATGATCTTGAGCCGGTCGTTATTGGTCGGGTGATTGTCAGTGAAGCGTTGCGTGGCGAAAAAGTGGGGCAGCAACTGATGAGTAAAACCCTCGACACCTGCACGCATCACTGGCCTGATAAGCCTGTTTACCTCGGGGCGCAGGCGCATCTGCAAAACTTCTACCAGAGTTTCGGTTTTATCCCTGTGACGGAGGTCTATGAAGAAGATGGTATCCCACACATTGGGATGGCACGCGAGGTAATTCAGGCGTAATCAACAACCCTTGTCTATAGTTAGTGACAGGTTTTACGCAAATGGAGAACGAGAATGTCTAATCAGTTTGGTGATACACGTATCGATGACGACCTGACGCTGCTTAGTGAGACACTGGAAGAGGTGCTCCGCTCCTCTGGCGATCCCGCTGATCAGAAATATGTTGAGCTGAAAGCGCGTGCAGAAAAAGCGCTGGATGATGTGAAAAAACGGGTTAGCCAGGTTTCAGACAGTTATTACTATCGGGCGAAGCAGGCTGTTTATCGTGCTGATGACTACGTCCACGAAAAACCTTGGCAAGGAATTGGTGTGGGCGCGGCCGTTGGGCTGGTACTAGGACTGTTGCTGGCACGCCGTTAAAACCTCCCTACACCGGGGTACTGCATTTTTTTTGTAGTACCCCGTATAATGTGAGGCTTTTAACAGGGAGAGGTCCGCGTGCAATCACTTACTACGGCGCTGGAAAATCTACTGCGCCATTTGTCGCAAGAGATTCCGGCGACACCCGGCATTCGGGTTATCGATATTCCTTTCCCTCTCAAAGACGCTTTTGATGCCTTGAGCTGGCTGGCCAGTCAGCAAACGTACCCGCAATTCTACTGGCAACAACGTAATGGTGATGAAGAAGCTGCCGTCCTGGGCGCGATTACCCGTTTTACGTCGTTGGACCAGGCACAACGTTTTCTTCGCCAGCACCCGGAACACGCCGACTTACGCATTTGGGGGCTGAATGCTTTTGACCCGTCGCAGGGCAATTTACTTTTACCCCGCCTGGAATGGCGACGCTGTGGCGGTAAAGCCACGCTGCGGCTGACGCTATTCAGCGAAAGCTCCCTTCAGCACGATGCGATTCAGGCAAAAGAATTTATCGCCACACTGGTGAGTATCAAGCCCTTGCCTGGGTTACATTTAACCACCACGCGAGAACAACACTGGCCGGACAAAACGGGCTGGACGCAATTAATCGAACTGGCAACGAAAACCATCGCCGAAGGTGAGCTCGACAAAGTGGTGCTCGCTCGGGCAACTGACCTGCATTTCGCAAGTCCGGTCAACGCGGCGGCGATGATGGCTGCCAGTCGTCGACTGAATCTGAATTGCTACCATTTTTACATGGCCTTTGATGGCGAAAATGCTTTTCTTGGCTCTTCACCGGAACGGTTATGGCGGCGGCGTGACAAAGCGCTGCGTACTGAAGCGCTGGCGGGAACAGTAGCAAATCATCCTGATGATAAGCAGGCGCAGCAGTTAGAAGAGTGGCTGATGGCGGATGATAAAAACCAGCGCGAGAACATGCTGGTGGTGGAAGATATCTGCCAACGATTACAGGCCGATACCCAGACGCTGGATGTTTTACCGCCGCAGGTACTGCGTCTGCGTAAAGTGCAGCATCTTCGCCGCTGTATCTGGACTTCACTCAACAAAGCGGATGATGTGATCTGTTTACATCAGTTGCAGCCAACGGCAGCAGTTGCTGGCTTACCGCGCGATCTGGCGCGACAGTTTATCGCCCGTCACGAACCGTTCACCCGAGAATGGTACGCCGGTTCTGCGGGCTATCTCTCATTACAACAAAGCGAATTCTGCGTTTCCCTGCGCTCAGCAAAAATTAGCGGCAATGTCGTGCGATTATATGCTGGCGCGGGCATTGTCCGTGGTTCCGACCCCGAGCAAGAGTGGCAGGAAATCGACAACAAAGCGGCAGGGTTGCGTACTTTATTACAAATGGAATAGTAATGAGTCGCATCATTACCGATTCATATCAATAATCTATTTTTGTAGCTCCTTATACTTAGCCGCAATATTGATACCGGACAAACTCATGTCAGTAAGCGCATTTAACCGACGCTGGGCGGCGGTCATTCTGGAAGCATTAACGCGTCACGGCGTCAGACACATCTGTATCGCCCCAGGCTCGCGTTCTACACCGTTAACGTTAGCGGCGGCGGAGAATTCCGCATTCATTCACCACACCCATTTCGATGAGCGTGGGGTGGGGCATCTGGCGCTGGGGCTGGCGAAAGTCAGCAAGCAGCCGGTGGCGGTGATTGTGACCTCCGGCACTGCGGTGGCAAATCTCTATCCGGCACTGATTGAAGCCGGGTTAACCGGAGAAAAACTGATTCTCTTAACCGCCGATCGCCCGCCGGAGCTAATTGACTGCGGCGCGAATCAGGCAATTCGCCAGCCGGGAATGTTCGCCTCTCACCCCACGCACAGTATTTCATTGCCGCGCCCGACCCAGGATATCCCCGCACGTTGGCTGGTTTCTACCATCGACCACGCTCTCGGTACGCTTCATGCGGGGGGAGTCCATATCAACTGCCCGTTTGCTGAACCGCTGTATGGCGAAATGGACGATACCGGGCTTAGCTGGCAACAGCGTCTGGGTGACTGGTGGCAGGACGACAAACCGTGGCTGCGTGAAGCGCCTAGTCTGGAAAGTGAAAAACAGCGCGACTGGTTCTTCTGGCGACAAAAGCGCGGCGTGGTGGTTGCCGGGCGCATGAGTGCGGAAGAGGGCAAAAAAAGTTGCCCTGTGGGCGCAAACTCTTGGCTGGCCGCTGATTGGCGATGTGCTGTCACAAACCGGGCAGCCGCTGCCGTGTGCCGATCTTTGGTTAGGCAATGCCAAAGCGACCAGCGAGCTGCAGCAGGCGCAAATTGTGGTGCAACTGGGAAGCAGCCTGACGGGCAAACGGCTCCTGCAATGGCAGGCAAGCTGTGAACCCGAAGAGTACTGGATTGTGGATGACATCGAAGGGCGGCTTGATCCGGCGCACCATCGTGGACGCCGCTTAATTGCCAATATTGCCGACTGGCTGGAGCTGCATCCGGCAGAAAAACGCCAGCCCTGGTGCGTTGAAATCCCGCGCCTGGCGGAACAGGCAATGCAGGCGGTTATTGCCCGTCGCGATGCGTTTGGCGAAGCGCAACTGGCGCATCGCATCAGCGACTATCTGCCTGAACAGGGGCAATTGTTTGTCGGTAACAGCCTGGTGGTACGTCTGATTGATGCGCTTTCGCAACTTCCGGCAGGTTACCCGGTGTACAGCAACCGAGGGGCCAGCGGTATCGACGGACTGCTTTCGACCGCCGCAGGCGTTCAGCGGGCAAGCGGCAAACCGACGCTGGCGATTGTGGGCGATCTCTCCGCACTTTACGATCTCAACGCGCTGGCGTTATTGCGTCAGGTTTCTGCGCCGCTGGTATTAATTGTGGTGAACAACAACGGCGGGCAAATTTTCTCGCTGTTGCCAACGCCGCAAAGCGAGCGTGAGCGTTTCTATCTGATGCCGCAAAACGTCCATTTTGAGCACGCCGCCGCGATGTTCGAGCTGAAATATCATCGTCCGCAAAACTGGCAGGAACTTGAAACGGCATTTGCCGACGCCTGGCGCACGCCAACCACCACGGTGATTGAAATGGTGGTTAACGACACCGATGGTGCGCAAACGCTCCAGCAACTTCTGGCGCAGGTAAGCCATTTATGATCCTGCACGCGCAGGCAAAACACGGAAAACCAGGTTTACCCTGGCTGGTGTTTTTGCACGGTTTTTCCGGCGATTGCCACGAATGGCAAGAAGTGGGCGAGGCGTTTGCCGACTACTCACGGTTGTATGTTGATCTCCCAGGTCATGGTGGTTCGGCGGCGATTAGCGTCGATGGATTTGATGAGGTCACCGACTTACTGCGTAAAACCTTGGTTAGTTACAACATCCTTGACTTCTGGCTGGTGGGGTACTCGCTTGGCGGACGGGTGGCGATGATGGCGGCTTGCCAGGGGCTGGCGGGGCTTTGTGGGGTTATTGTCGAAGGCGGGCATCCGGGGCTGCAAAATGCTGAACAACGTGCGGAACGTCAGCGTTCCGATCGCCAATGGGCGCAGCGTTTTCGCACAGAACCGTTAACGGCGGTATTTGCCGACTGGTATCAACAGCCTGTTTTTGCCTCGCTCAATGACGATCAACGCCGGGAGCTGGTGGCGCTGCGCAGCAACAATAATGGCGCAACCCTTGCCGCCATGCTGGAGGCGACTTCTCTCGCCGTCCAGCCTGATTTACGTGCTAACCTTAGCGCCCGCACATTTGCGTTTTATTATTTATGTGGTGAACGTGACAGCAAATTCCGCGCCCTGGCGGCGGAACTGGCTGCCGACTGCCATGTCATTCCTCGCGTCGGACATAACGCGCATCGGGAAAATCCCGCTGGCGTAATCGCAAGTCTGGCGCAGATCTTGCGTTTCTGACTAAAGGACACAATATGATTTATCCTGATGAAGCAATGCTTTACGCACCGGTTGAATGGCACGACTGCTCCGAAGGTTTCGAGGACATTCGTTATGAAAAATCCACCGATGGTATCGCAAAAATCACCATTAATCGTCCGCAGGTGCGCAATGCCTTCCGTCCTCTGACGGTAAAAGAGATGATCCAGGCACTGGCAGATGCGCGTTATGACGACAACGTCGGCGTGATCATTCTGACTGGCGCAGGTGATAAAGCGTTCTGCTCCGGCGGTGACCAGAAAGTGCGTGGTGATTACGGCGGCTATAAAGATGATTCCGGCGTACATCACCTGAACGTGCTGGACTTCCAGCGTCAGATCCGTACCTGTCCGAAACCGGTTGTCGCGATGGTGGCTGGCTACTCCATCGGCGGCGGTCACGTTCTGCACATGATGTGCGACCTGACTATCGCGGCAGATAATGCCATCTTCGGTCAGACTGGCCCGAAAGTCGGTTCCTTCGACGGCGGCTGGGGCGCTTCCTACATGGCTCGCATCGTCGGACAGAAAAAAGCGCGGGAAATCTGGTTCCTGTGCCGTCAGTACGACGCGAAACAGGCGCTGGATATGGGCCTTGTCAACACCGTGGTACCGCTGGCGGATCTGGAAAAAGAGACCGTTCGCTGGTGCCGCGAAATGCTGCAAAACAGTCCGATGGCGCTGCGCTGCCTGAAAGCTGCACTGAACGCCGACTGTGACGGGCAGGCGGGGCTGCAGGAGCTGGCGGGCAACGCCACCATGCTGTTCTACATGACGGAAGAAGGTCAGGAAGGTCGCAACGCTTTCAACCAGAAACGTCAGCCTGATTTCAGCAAATTTAAACGGAATCCGTAATGCGTAGCGCGCAGGTATACCGCTGGCAGATCCCCATGGACGCGGGGGTGGTTCTGCGCGACAGGCGGTTAAAAACCCGCGACGGGCTGTACGTTTGCCTGCGTGAGGGCGAGCGCGAAGGGTGGGGGGAGATCTCCCCACTGCCGGGCTTCAGCCAGGAAACCTGGGAAGAGGCGCAAAGCGTGCTGCTTGCCTGGGTAAATAACTGGCTGGCAGGCGATTGCGAGCTACTGCAGATGCCTTCCATTGCCTTTGGCGTAAGCTGTGCATTGGCGGAGCTGGCAGATACGCTCCCGCAGGCGGCCAATTACCGTGCGGCACCACTGTGTAATGGCGATCCTGACGATCTGATCCTCAAACTTGCTGATATGCCAGGCGAGAAAGTGGCGAAGGTCAAAGTGGGATTGTACGAAGCCGTGCGCGACGGCATGGTGGTTAATCTGTTGCTGGAGGCAATTCCGGATCTGCATTTGCGTCTTGACGCAAATCGCGCCTGGACACCGCTGAAAGGTCAGCAGTTTGCCAAATATGTTAACCCGGATTATCGCCACCGCATCGCGTTTCTCGAAGAGCCGTGCAAAACCCGCGATGATTCGCGAGCGTTTGCCCGTGAAACCGGCATTGCCATTGCCTGGGATGAAAGCCTGCGCGAGCCGGATTTTGCCTTTGTGGCTGAAGAGGGCGTGCGCGCGGTAGTTATCAAACCCACGCTCACGGGCAGTCTGGAAAAAGTACGCGAGCAGGTACAGGCGGCGCACGCGTTGAGGCTGACGGCGGTGATCAGTTCTTCTATTGAGTCGAGCTTAGGCTTAACGCAACTGGCGCGGATTGCCGCCTGGTTAACGCCGGACACCATTCCAGGGCTGGACACGCTGGATCTGATGCAGGCGCAGCAGGTACGTCGCTGGCCGGGTAGCACGCTGCCTGTCGTGGAAGTTGATGCACTGGAGCGGTTGTTATGATCTTCTCTGACTGGCCGTGGCGTCACTGGCGGCAAGTGCGGGGAGAAGCCATCGCCTTACGTCTTAATGACGAGCAACTCAACTGGCGCGAGCTTTGTGCTCGCGTCGATGAGTTAGCTACGGGCTTTGCGGCGCAGGGTGTGGTTGAGGGCAGCGGCGTGATGTTGCGGGCGTGGAATACGCCGCAAACGCTGCTCGCCTGGCTGGCGTTACTGCAATGCGGGGCGCGGGTGCTGCCCGTAAATCCACAGCTTCCGCAACCGTTGCTTGAGGAATTACTGCCAAATCTTACACTGCAATATGCGCTGGTGCTGGAAGGAGAAAATACTTTCCCGGCGTTAACTTCACTGCATATTCAGATGGTTGAAGGCACACATTCAGCTCTGTGGCAACCAACACGTCTTTGTTCAATGACATTGACCTCCGGCTCCACCGGTTTACCGAAAGCCGCTGTCCATACTTATCAGGCCCATCTTGCCAGTGCGCAAGGTGTGTTATCGCTGATTCCGTTTGGCGATCACGATGACTGGTTGCTCTCTTTACCGCTGTTTCACGTCTCCGGTCAGGGAATTATGTGGCGCTGGTTATACGCTGGTGCGCGGATGACGGTGCGTGATAAACAGCCATTGGAGCAAATGCTGGCAGGCTGTACTCACGCTTCACTGGTGCCAACACAACTCTGGCGTTTGCTGGTTAACCGCAGTTCCGTTTCCCTGAAAGCGGTGTTACTTGGCGGCGCGGCTATCCCGGTCGAGTTGACGGAACAGGCGCGCGAGCAGGGGATTCGTTGCTTTTGCGGCTATGGTCTGACCGAGTTTGCCTCCACGGTATGTGCGAAAGAAGCCGACGGCCTGGCAGACGTTGGTTCGCCGCTGCCGGGTCGGGAAGTGAAAATCGTTAATAATGAAGTGTGGCTGCGGGCTGCCAGTATGGCAGAAGGTTACTGGCGTAACGGGCAACTGGTTTCACTGGTTAATGACGAAGGCTGGTACGCTACGCGCGATCGCGGTGAGATGCATAATGGCAAGCTGACCATTGTCGGACGTTTAGACAATCTGTTATTCAGTGGCGGTGAGGGTATTCAGCCGGAAGAAGTCGAGCGTGTTATTGCTGCACATCCTGCGGTTTTGCAGGTGTTTATCGTTCCCGTTGCCGACAAGGAGTTTGGTCATCGGCCGGTAGCGGTGGTGGAGTATGACCAGCAAACCGTTGATCTTGGCGAATGGGTGAAAGATAAGCTGGCTCGTTTTCAACAACCGGTGCGCTGGCTGACTTTACCGCCGGAGCTGAAAAACGGCGGTATTAAAATTTCACGTCAGGCGCTAAAAGAGTGGGTGCAACGTCAGCAATAATTAACCCTCCGTTTCACTTCTCATTTCTGCCATTCCATTGCCGTTGATAAAGAGTTTATCTGTTAATCTGTAAATTGATGTGAAAACTCTTAGCAAACAGGATAATGCAATGGAATGGCTGGTCAAAAAATCGTGCTGCAATAAACAAGATAACAGACATGTACTTATGCTCTGCGATGCTGGCGGCGCGATAAAAATGATCGCCGAAGTGAAGAGTGACTTCGCCGTGAAAGTGGGGGATTTACTCTCGCCTTTGCAGAATGCGCTTTATTGTATTAATCGTGAAAAGCTGCATACGGTGAAAGTCCTCTCGGCAAGCAGTTATAGCCCCGATGAGTGGGAACGGCAGTGTACAGCGGCAGGGAAAACTCAGTAACGTTGTTTTGTCGTGGGCAGGAAAATCAGCATCAACCCGCTCATAATACAGGCTACTCCCAGTAGTGCTTTCAGCGAAAAAGTCCCTTCCCAGCCGGGAAGTACCATTGAAGCAATCCATACCAGCACATAACTCATACTGAGCAAGGCATAGGCTTTGCTTAGCGCAAGTTTATGTAGCGTTTTATACCAACAAAAAACGGAAAGCAGATAACCCAGCAGCCCGAGTAACAGTATCCGGGCATCCAGGCCAAAAGCTAACAGAGCCGCGATAAAATCCCATAAGTGCGTCATCGGCGGCAGATGACTTGCCGCAAAACCCAGGCTTAATTGCGCAACTGAGGCAATAATGACGCTGAATAATCCCCATATCAGGCCCATTACACCGTACTCCCGAGGATCACAATGCCACCAATAATGAACGCCACCCCACACCAGTGACGCGGCGATACCGGTTCGTGCCACAGTTTTACTGCAGCCAGCGTCACCCAGACAAAATTCAGACTTAACATCGGGTAGGCAATGCCTACCGGTACGTTCTGCAAGACCAGCAGCCAGAGCACCATGGCAAGACCAAGACAAGCCAGCGCCAGTCCCAGCCACAGCACGATATGTTTGCGCCGTTTGTTTATCGCCACAAAGCAGGTTGCCTGTTTCTGACACAACTGCCCGGCAACGCTAAGCAAGCTGGCAAAGACTAATGTTAGCCAGATCATTTGGGACGATACTGAATCAGCACCAGACGCTCCTGACGATCGATGGCATCTGCGGGCGGAATGGCGAGACTGTTGATATCTTCATCGCGGTCAACCGAAAGCACGAGTGTAATAATCCCCTCCTGACGATGTTGATTAAGCCAGTTTGCGAACTCATCACCGCTGACAAATCTCCCTTTCGCATCCGGATAATTAAGGCCGTATTTCAACTCACCTGTCTGGCGATACATGATGATGTCATCGCGTTGCAGGCTCCATGCCAGACCTGCGGCAACACCGACGCTATCAGTAAGAATATAGCGGCTTGGTTGAAGTGATTCTTGTGTCATCTCGACAAAAAATTGCGGATGTTTTCCTTCCATGACTCTGTCAGGAATTGAAAATCCTACCAGCAACGCCAGCCCCAGCGGGCAAAGCGCGGCGAAAGACCAGGTCTTTTCGACGTTTGTTAAGGTGTACCAGCCGAAAAATGCCCATAGCGAAAAAATCGACCAGGCACAAAAGACTTTATAGCTCTCGAAGGTTTGCCACACCGGCGTGTTCATTGGTCCCCACGGGGAGACCACAAATGTGGCAATAATGCCAGTGACGCCAAAAGCGATGTTAATCCAGCCATTAATCCGCAGCGCCAGAGGATTATTTTTTGCTGCCAGCAAAGCGTAATGCGCCATCAGCATTGCCAGAGATGCAAAGCAGGAAAGAATATAGGTGGGCAATTTACCTTTAGCGACGGAGAAAAACAGCAGCGGCATTATCGTCCAGCTCAACAAATAGACGGTTGCGGAATGCTTGCGGTTTTTCCAGCCTGTGTACAGTGCACCGGGGAGTAATCCCAGCCACGGCAGGCTACCGGCAATGATGACCGGCACGTAGTACCAGAACGGAGCTCTATGTTGGGCATCATCCAGTGCAAAGCGTTGAATATGCTCAACCCAGAAAAAATAGTGCCAGAAGTCAGGCTCCCGCTGCGCTATCGCCAGTCCCCAAGGGAGAACCGTCAGTACGCAACTGATAACCGCCAGCCAGCCGTAAATAAAGAGATCTTTCCAGCGTTTTTGCGTCGCTACCCATGGCAGCACGCTTAATACCGGCACGGCAAGGGCGAGAAAACCTTTGGTCATCACCCCCATGCCGCAGGTGATTCCCAGCAGTAAAAATCCTGCGCTTTTGCCTTTCCACGTCTGTGCCTGCATTGCCAGCCAGAAGCTGCACATTCCCGCCACCAGCCAGAATGCAATAAACGGATCGAGCACGGCATAAGTGCCGATGGCATAGACAATAAACAATGAGAGATAAATTACTGTGGCGAGTAGAGCCAGACGTTTATCGCGCCATAAGCGCAGAGTAAACCAGGTCACCAGCGCGGCAGTTAACAGGGTCGCAAAGATAACGCCTGCCCGCACACCAAAGTTATTCGCGCCAAATAGCCATTGCCCAATGCTGTTAATCCAGTATCCGGCAATGGGTTTTTCGAAATAACGTAGCCCTAACAGATGGGGCACAATCCAGTCGCCGGATGCCAGCATTTCTCGACTGATTTCCGCATAACGCGTTTCATCGGGTTGCCAGAGCAGACGCGTGCTGATCGGTAACAGGTAATAGCAGGCAATAAACGCGAAGAGGCCGATAAGGTAACGTACCGATTTCATCAGCGACTACCCGCAATTTGTTGGCAACCCAGCCAGCCTTCACGTCCGGCAATATTTCCGCGAACAACTTGTCCGAGCGGCAACGTCTCTGATAACAGTTCGCTTAAAGGGCAAAATGTCACGCCTTCCTGAGCTGCGCGTTTGAGGAGATCCACAAAATTATGCTGATAAGCGCAGCCTTCAACTTCTGCATGAATGGTATAAACCGGCGTGCCTTTATCTCGCAGGATGCGGTTGAGTAACCAACCGTTAAAATCTTCTGTTTTCACATCCCGACCAATCACTTCATCCCAGGTGGGTAAGGTCACCGGAATTTGCGCAGTGCCAGGGTTTCCTGATTCGAGCAATGGACGGAACGGCATGGCCCCACGACAATCGCTGTTGTAGCGCAAATGGAACGCTTCTTTTGCTTCGATCACCTTCTGGTCGGCACGCCAGCCCGCAGCGGCAGAACAGGTTACCGGTTGACCGATAATCTCTTCCAGAGTGCGAAGACCGCGTGCAATATCGTCGATCATTGTTTGCCGATCCCAGTTACCGCTACGGGCTTGCCAGGCATGGTGATCCCAGGCGTGCAGGCCGACTTCGTGATGTTTAGCCGCTTCACGAATGATATCGGCATTGGCATGACCAATCTCTTTACCTGGCCAGGCCGTACCTGCCAGTAAAATATCCCAGCCATAAAGCGATGCCGCGTTTGAGCGCAGCATCTTCCACAAAAACTGTGGCTTCACCAGTCGCCAGAGATGGCGGCCCATATTGTCCGGGCCGACGCTGAAAAAAATGCTGGCCTGAATATTATGCTTACTCAAGATTTCCAGCAGACGCGGCACGCCTTCACGGGTGCCACGAAAGGTATCGACATCAATGCGTAAGCCTACTTTGGTCATGATGGTTTATCCGTAAGATCAACGGTGCGCAGGAAGAAATCCAGCGTTTCGTCGATGGTTTCCTGCATATCAATTTTCGGCTCCCAGTCCAGGCAGCGGTGGGCATTGCGGATGCTCGGTTTACGATGCTCTACGTCCTGATATCCTTTGCCGTAGTAGCTGCTACTTTCGACAACGCGAAAGCCCGCAAACGGTGGGAAATGATGGCGCAGCGGATGTTTTTCGAAGCTCGCCAGCAGCATCTCGCCCAGTTCCTCAATGCTCGCTTCGTTCTCAGGATTGCCAATGTTGATAATTTCACCGTCGCAGCGATTTCCCGCATTTTCGATAATGCGGTATAACGCCTCGATACCATCGCGAATATCAGTAAAGCAGCGTTTTTGTTTTCCGCCATCAATCAGCTTAATCGGTGAACCTTCTACCAGATTGAGAATGAGTTGCGTAATAGCGCGGGAGCTGCCGATTCGTGCCGCATTAAGGTTATCCAGTCGTGGTCCCATCCAGTTAAACGGGCGGAAGAGGGTGAACTGTAAACCCTCTTTTTCGCCATAGGCCCAGATCACCCGATCAAGTAATTGTTTTGATACCGAATAAATCCAGCGTGGTTTATTCACCGGGCCGACGATTAAATTAGAATGGTCCTCATCGAAGTATTTATCGCTACACATCCCATAAACTTCTGAAGTTGACGGGAAGATGATTCGCTTACGGTACTTCACGCAGTAGCGGATAATGCGCAGATTCTCTTCAAAATCGAGTTCAAATACGCGCAGCGGGTTGCGGGTATATTCAATCGGCGTGGCTATCGCCACCAGCGGCAAGACGACATCACATTTTTTGACATGATACTCAATCCATTCGGAATGAATACTGATATCGCCTTCAACAAAGTGAAAATGCGGATGATTCAGAAAACGGCTTATCGCATCGCTGCCAATATCCAGACCGTAAACTTCATAATGATCTTCGCGCAGCAGGCGTTCTGTCAGATGGTTGCCAATAAAGCCATTCACCCCGAGGATGAGTACCCGGGTACGGCGTCGGGCGGTGCAGGCAGGCTGGCTATTCAAGCGTGAACCTTGCACCAGGCCCAGCGTCTGCGCTAATTGCGAGCCCTGCATAGTAATGCCGTCGCCCGCCTGTCCGGTGACGATTTCCAGCGCGCCATCGCCACAGGCAATCAACAGCGGTGCAATAGAAATCACGCTCCCCGGCTGTGCTTTGCTGGCATGAGGATGAACACGCGACGACCAGACGGTGAATTTCTGATTGCCAACATAGCTGAAGGCACCCGGCCACGGATCGGCAACGGCACGTACCATGTTGTGCAGTACGGATGCCGGTTTATGCCATTCAAGGAAACTGTCATCCGGCGTTCTGCGACCAAAACAGGTGGCTTCGTTTTCGCGCTGGGCGATTTCCAGAATATTACCGTGTTTAATGGCGGGTAATGTCTGTTCCAGTAGCTGGCGCGTGGCATGGCACAATTTATGATGCAGCGTAATAGCGATATCGTCTGGCGCAATGGCAACGCGCAGTTGCGCCACAATGGCCCCAGCATCGGCACGTTTTACCATTCGGTGCAATGTAACGCCCGTTTCCGTTTCACCGTTCACCAGCACCCAGTTCAGCGGCGCGCGACCACGATATTTTGGTAACAGCGAACCGTGCAGATTAAATGCACCTGCGGGAGCGAGCTGCAAAATCTCGTCGCAAATAAGATGGCGATAATAAAAAGAGAAAATCACCTCTGGTGACAGTTGGGCAATGCGTTCCACCCACAGCGGATGATTAACGTTATCCGGCGCATAAACCGGAATGCCTCTTTCCGCCGCCAGATGAGCCACCGAACCATAAAAGGCTTTTTCACCGGGATTATCGGTATGGGTAAAAATGGCGCTAATTTCGTAACCGGCAGCCAGCAGAGCTTCAATACCGAGGCATCCCATATCGTGGTAGGCAAAAACGACGGTTTTCATTATTCATTTTCCTTGCTGGATGGACGGATAACTTGCTGAACAAAATAGCGGGGGCGGGCGCGGACATCGGTGTAGATCCTGCCGATATATTCACCGAGTAATCCCATGCCGATAAACTGAGCGCCAATAAAAGTAAACAGCACGGCAAATAGCA
This sequence comes from Shigella sp. FC1567, assembly GCF_001743015.1. Lineage (NCBI taxonomy): Bacteria > Pseudomonadati > Pseudomonadota > Gammaproteobacteria > Enterobacterales > Enterobacteriaceae > Shigella > Shigella sp. FC1567. The sequence continues at coordinate 3,075 of NZ_MIIV01000523.1, read as the reverse complement.
TAAAGACGCCTTCTGCCGCCCATTGTGGTCCGAAGGTCAGGCGTAAAATCACCAGCAGCACCGCAATGCTAAAACCTCCAATCGCAATAATGCTGCCGAGCAGACTCAGCATACGTAGCGGCGTTGTGGTAAGGCAGGTCACCAGGTCGTACATCAAATTAATCAGGCGCATAAAACTGTATTTGGATTCACCAAACTCACGCTCGGCATGATGTACTGGAATTTCAATGGCACGGCGGGCGAAGATATTCGCCAGAATCGGGATAAAGGTGCTACGTTCATGGCAGTGCAACATCGCATCGACAATATGACGGCGATAGGCGCGCAGCATACAACCGTAGTCACCCATCGCTTTGCCGGTGGTGCGCTGAATAAGCCGGTTAATCATCTTCGAAGCTGTTTTACGAAACCAGCTGTCCTGGCGGTTCTGGCGTACAGTCCCTACCACGTCGTAACCTTCATCGGCTTTTGCCACTAGGCGGGGGATTTCTTCTGGCGGATTCTGGAGATCGGCATCAAGGGTAATAATTAAGTCGCCAGTAACGTGACTGAATCCCGCCATAATCGCTGAATGTTGCCCGTAATTGCGGTTAAGCAAAATAGACACAATATGGCTGTTCTCCGCTTGTGAGGCTTCGACCAGCATATGCGCGGAATTATCGCTACTGCCGTCATCAATCAGCAGGATCTCATACTCTTTCCCCAACGATTCACAGGCTGTGGTGGTGCGCCTGATTAATTCCGGTAAGCTTTCCTGCTCGTTATAAACGGGAATAACCACCGAGACTTTCTTAACAGGGTGGATTTCAAACATGGCTTATTGTCCTGCGAGTTGCTGAAGGGCTGTGATGACACGGTCGGCATCGGCGGTAGTCATATCCGGGAACAGCGGCAAAGAACAGATGCGTTCGCTATTCCATTCGGTATTCGGTAACGACAGCGTGGGAAAACGCTCGCGATAATATTTTTGTGTGTGAGCGGCGCGGAAATGTAACCCGGTACCAATGCCTCTTTCTTTTAACGCTTCCATCAACGCATCGCGACTGATACCACAACGTTGTTCATCGACACGAATAATAAACAGATGCCAGGCGTGAACGTGCGGCCAGGCGGGAAGGCTTAATGGCTGAAAGGGGAGAGCAGCCAGTGCTTGCTGATATTGCTGGGCAATTTCGCGCCGACGGGTGTTGAGGTGCTCTAATTTTGCTAACTGTGTCAGGGCAATTGCGGCGTTAATATCGGTCAGATTGTACTTATAGCCCGGTGTTAAGACTTCAGCCTGCGGTGCTCGGCCCCAGGTTTGTCTGTCATAGGCATCGACACCCAGGCCGTGAAATTTCAGCATCCGTAGCTGGCGGGCAAGGTTTTCATTATCAGTTACAATCAGGCCACCTTCCGCACAGGTAATATTTTTAATGGCATGAAATGAAAAAATAGCGGTACCTTTTGCGCCAATATGTCGCCCTTTGTAATACGTACCGACGGCATGGGCAGCATCTTCGATAACTGCGATGCCGTAACGTTCGCCAATGGCGCGAATGGCGTCAATATCTGCTGGCGCACCGGCATAATGCACCGGAATGATGGCTTTAGTGCGTGGCGTAATGGCTGACTCGATCGCTTCAGGCGTGACCATCAGCGTATCGCGGTCGACATCCACCATTACCGGCGTTGCACCCAACAAGGAAATCATATTGAGGGTTGAAACCCAGGTCAGGGAAGGCGTAATCACTTCATCGCCCTTGCCAATTTCCAACGCCATTAGCGTGATATGCATTCCGGCGGTGGCTGAACTGACCGCGATGGCATGCTGATTTCCCGTCAACTGGCAAAAGGCTTGCTCAAGCGCCTGATTCTTCGGACCGGTTGTGATCCAACCGGATTCGAGAACTTCTTTAACTGCAGCGAGTTCCTCCACGCCCATTGCTGGTCGCGAAAAAGGCAAAAATTCTGACATTGCTTTTCCTTCCGCCATTGAATACCTGTCCACTTATATTTGCTATAAAGAGTGTTGTGTATATTTTGCCATTTGGAACGAAATTTTAAGGATAGAATATTAACTTAACCTTAAGAAACTAATATTAGACGTAAATATTGAAATTTTTATATTTTTTCTTATTTAGGCTTTGCATTTGGCAAAATTTTGAGGCATTTTGCCGACATCGTAGGATTTTTAATATTACACCAACTGCTAATTATCGCCAGAAATGTCGCTCAATTTCACGGTAATTGTCTGGTTGCGCTTGTCTATAGGTGGAGTTTACGAGTTAGCTTTTTGCCGCTCATCATTGAAGTCAAAAAAATATTTCATCATTTTACTGGCGCTCGCTGCAATTGCCGGACTGGGTACTCATGCCGCCTGGAGTAGCAATGGTTTGCCACGTATCGACAATAAAACATTGGCCAGACTGGCACAGCAGCACCCGGTTGTCGTTTTGTTTCGCCATGCTGAACGTTGCGATCGTTCAACCAATCAATGCTTGTCAGATAAAACAGGTATTACGGTTAAAGGTACCCAGGATGCCCGTGAACTGGGCAACGCTTTTAGCGCTGACATCCCTGATTTCGATCTTTATTCCAGTAATACCGTCCGGACCATTCAGTCGGCGACCTGGTTTTCCGCGGGTAAAAAGCTGACGGTAGATAAACGACTTCTTCAGTGCGGTAATGAGATTTATAGTGCAATTAAGGACTTACAAAGCAAAGCGCCTGATAAAAATATCGTTATTTTCACCCATAATCATTGCCTGACATATATTGCTAAAAATAAGCGTGATGCGACATTTAAACCTGATTATCTGGATGGTTTAGTCATGCATGTGGAAAAAGGCAAAGTTTATCTGGATGGGGAATTCGGTAATGCTGCCAACTTACTGATTTAGTGTATGATGGTGATTTTAAGGTGCTTGCGTGGCTTCCATTTCCATCAGATGTCCTTCCTGCTCCGCTACTGAAGGCGTGGTGCGTAACGGCAAAAGCACTGCCGGACATCAGCGCTATCTCTGCTCTCATTGCCGTAAAACATGGCAACTACAGTTCACTTACACCGCCTCTCAGCCCGGTACGCACCAGAAA
>NZ_MIIV01000522.1:0-18180 GCF_001743015.1 Shigella sp. FC1567 | reverse complement strand
ACACTGGAGCGTCTTCTGAGCCTGCTGTCGGCCTTTGAGGTCGTGGTATGGATGACGGATGGCTGGCCGCTGTATGAATCACGCCTGAAGGGAAAGCTGCACGTTATCAGCAAGCGTTACACTCAGCGCATTGAGCGACATAATCTGAATCTGAGACAACATCTGGCAAGGCTGGGACGGAAGTCACTGTCGTTCTCAAAATCGGTGGAGCTGCATGACAAGGTCATCGGGCATTATCTGAACATAAAACACTATCAGTAAGTTGGAGTCATTACCTAAATTCCTGGCGGAAGTGCGTCAGCACACCTGGTCATCCGGTACCAACGGTGTGGTGGCTGCAACGTTCTCACTGCGTCTGAAAGGCAAACCGGTGTCCTTTGTGGTACCGCTGGCGTTTGTGAAAAATCTGGATAAGACACTTACCGTGAATACCGGTGCGCTGCTGACAATGTCAGTCAGTGCCAACGGGGGAATGCCGCCGTATAAATACGCCTGGAAGAAGGATGGTCAGCCGGTTGACGGGCAGACGACAGACACCTTCAGTAAGCCAGGTGCGCAGTCCGCTGATGCGGGGAAATATACCTGCGTGGTGACCGATTCGGCAGAGAAAGCACAGAGTGTGACGTCTGTTGAATGCACCGTGACAGTGAGCGCAGCTGCCGGATAAGGGGATGGGTCATCATGAAAAAGGATCTGAAAACGCTGGCGCTGGCCAGACTGTCAGGGTTTCGTCATAAAACGGTGAAGGTGCCGGAATGGGGGAATGTCAGCGTGGTGCTGCGGGAGCCTTCGGCAGAGGCCTGGTATCTGTGGCAGGAAGTGCTCAATGGTGATGGAGAGGATGACGATACCCTGTCGGTGGTGGCGAAAACCCGCCGTAACTTGGAAGCGGATGTGACGCTGTTCTGCGATGTCCTGTGTGATACGGACCTGCAGCGGGTGTTCACTCCGGACGACCGTGAGCAGGTGCTGGCCGTCTATGGTCCGGTACATGCCCGGTTGCTGCGTCAGGCACTGGAACTGATCGCTGATGCAGAGTCGGCCAGAAAAAAGTAGCCCGCCCGGAAATTCGCTTTCTGATGCGACTTGCGCTCCGTCTGGGGCGCACCTTATCCGAACTGCGCCACAGCCTGAGTGCGAGCGAGGCGATGATGTGGATGGAGTTCGACAGGATATCCCCGCTGGGTGATGAGCGCGGGGATATCCGTAATGCACAGATCGTGAAAGCGGTTTTCGGGGCACAGGGGATGAATGTTGCACTGAAGGACGTCATGCTCTGCTGGGGCGAGGATGAGGATAAGCCGGAGGTGGATCCGTTTGCGGCGCTGGAAGACGCGCTGAGCTTTGCAGCACAGTCATGAATGATGAGAACCGCTGAGGCGGTTTTTTTACGCCCGGAGAAAGGTGAATGGCGACGTTACGTGAACTGATTATCAAAATTGTAAGCTTCCGGGGAACTCATATTGACGCGTTTTTCAGGCGCGCGTCATCGGCGGCGCATACGAACGCTCGTGGTTTGATAACGGTTGATTTATTTTGTTGCACAGAGGCGATCGCCAGGCAGGTACCGGAGGCGGGCTCTGAAGTACTGAGTAGCGTGATCGCGTCAGGCCGCGAAGTACTGACTCGGGGATTAATTGCAGGTGATGATGTACTGACCCGGGAATGACTCCGGGCTGATTCAGGTTCTTATTCGCTGTCAGCCCGCGTGGTTGCTGGTCTGGCTCATTTCCTGCCGTCAGGAGTTCAACTCCCGACTGCAGGTTATGGCCCGGTGCACGAACACCTGACGGCAGGTATCACTCACCCGGAGAAGGTAAATCCCTCAAGAGGCAGCAACTCTGCCAGTCGCTCCTCCGGCCACTCCGGCAGACGCATCAGGACGTCTGTCAACCAGGCATGCGGCTCCAGACCGTTGCGTTTCGCGGTTTCCAGCAAGCTCATTATTTGCGCGGCGCGTTCTCCCGCCATCTGCGAACCGGCGAACAGCCACGATTTTCTGCCCAGAACCACGTTTTTGATGGCCCGTTCACACACATTATTATCCAGCGGCACCGCACCATCTTCCAGGAAGCGGCTCAGTTCCACGCGATGAGACAGCGCATAGGCAATAGCTTTGTGTAATGCCTTTCCCGGAGAACATTGCGGTTCCTGCTCTTCAAGCCATGACCACAGTTCTTCCAGTATCGGACGGGCATAACGCTGTCGCCACTGGCGGATTTTTTCCACGGGGCGGCTACTGATCTTCTTCTCAAGACGGTACAACCCCGCGATTTTCTTCACGGCTATGGCAGCCCGTGGATCTTTACTGATTTTATACAGGTCGGCGAAGCCCCTGCGGGCATGGGCCCAGCATCCGGCCAGCGTGATCTCCGGCACTTTGTTTGCCAGAGTCCGGTAAGCTTTATGTCCGTCGACAACCAGCGTCCCGCCCCAGCCCTGAAGCCAGTTTTCAGGATACTCATGGCTACGTCCGGTCCGGCAGTCGAAGCACACAACTGACGGTCCCGTCCTTTCTCCACTGACGTATGCCCACAGATAACCGGAGCAGGATTTACCGCCTTTCTTCGTGTTCAGGATCTTCAGGGTAGTCTCATCTGCATGCACCACCGGACGGTTTATCAACTCGCGATGGAGTAACGCCGCCAGGGGAGATAATGCGGCACCCGCCGCGCCAACCATGTCAGCCATCGAACTGACGGGCAGCCCGACATCTGAACGGGCAAAGACCTGTTGCTGGCGATACAGAGGCAGGTGGTCACCGTATTTATTGATGATCACCTGTGCGATGACTGATGGCTCAACGGCACTTTTCGGGAGGATATGTGCCGGCATTTCACCGCTGAACACCTTCTGGCAACAGGGACAACTGTATTGCGGACGGACATAACGGTTCACCACAAAGTGAGCGGGAATATACTCCAGCTTTTCACTCACCGCATCGCGGATATAGTGCAGCGGCTCGTCACATTCAGGGCAATGGTCAGTGTCCGGCTGGATCATTTTTTCCACCCGTGGAAGATGAACCGGTAAGGGTTTGCGTATCGGGCGTGAACGGGACGCTTTTTCATCTTCTTCAGGGGATTGCGGGAGCAGTTTATCCAGATGTGCGGTAAGCGCGGCGATATCGGCATCAACATCCTCTTCGAATAGGGAGCGTTGCATACCAGCCAGCGTTTCACATTTTTTTCCGAAGCGCTGTTGACGAACCAGTTTCAGCATTTCTTCCAGAAGCTGGATGCGCCGGCTTTTCTCCAGTAATTCCCGCTCTTTTTCGGCATTCTCCGACATGACTTCTTGTACCATGGCAAGTGCCATAGCACGCAGTTTTTCGATGTCATTCGTGGTGTTGAGAGCGGAGATATCCATACAGGGGAGTATACCACTCCAGATACGGATATTCATTATTTTTCACTGAGTTAGCAGTGTATTTTTCGTGTTTTCAGGGCGCAGTTCAGGTTCATTCTGCCAGACCCATTTCGTCAGGTCATGTCCCTTAACCTGCTGCCAGTCAACACCGGCAATCAGCCAGTTAAACTCGTCGGGAGTGAGGTGCCAGGCAGCGTCATTTGCACGTGGCCAGCGGAAGCTGCCTTTGTGCAGACGGCGGGTACACAACCACACCCCGTGTTTATCCCACCGGAGAACTTTGATACGCGAACGGACTTTGTTAACAAAGACGAAGGCGGCTCCCTCATGCCATGTCGACCGGAGTTCATCCTGTATATACTGCGTCAGTGAGTCGATGCCCCGGCGCATGTCAACAGGTTTAATTGCGATGAAGACATTATCAGGACTGAGCATATTTGAGTGCCCTGAAGACATCGGTAAGTTGTGACGGCTGACAGCACATCCGTACTCCACCGGGAAGGAAGAGCGTGACTGGCTCATTCGTGACGGGCTGTGGTACATCAGCATGCAGTGGTGGCGCAATATGAACGGGAAGAACGGTCGGTTCATTTGCCCGGCGTTCAGCTTTTGCGACATCCTGCGGCCATTCGCGAAGTGATGTGAAGGGAATATCGTTGAGTTCACAGTATTGCTGACGTGTAAGACCACTGGCGCGCCAGGCAGCAACGTGCTGCCTTTTCTGTTCAATGGTCCATCGGGGTTTTGACATCGATTATCTCCGGTAAGTTGGTGAATGGATGTCGGTAATACTAACTGACCGAAGATCCCTGTGAAGATGACTTCCCCGTAACGACACTCAAAATTTCGGCAAATTCACAGTCATTCCAGTCGGAGATCCAGCGGGCGTCCCGTATGGGCAGTGAATATTACCGGACCCTGCAGAATGGCGGACGTCATGCCGCTGCTGCCGCACGGGAACAGCGCCGCGCCCTTGCAGAACTGAACAGTCAGTTGACGGAAATTCGCGGTTCTGCTGTCGGAATGGCTGGCGCATTTGCCGGTGCCTTTGCCACCGGACACCTGATTTCGCTGGCCGATGAGTGGGGTTCCGTGAATGCCCGTCTGAAACAGGCATCTCAGTCATCGGATGAATTCTCGTCATCACAGAAAGTGCTGATGGATATCAGTCAGCGAACAGGTACCGCGTTTTCGGATAATGCGGCCCTGTTTGCCCGTTCGGCTGCCTCGATGCGTGAATATGGTTACAGTGCTGATGATGTGCTGAAGGTGACGGAGGCCATTTCGACAGGACTGAAACTGTCAGGGGCTGGAGTTGCGGAATCCGGTTCGGTGATCACCCAGTTCAGCCAGGCACTGGCACAGGGTGTACTGCGTGGCGAAGAATTTAATGCTGTTAACGAAAATGGCGACCGGGTGATCCGCGCGCTTGCTGCGGGGATGGGTGTGGCCCGTAAAGATCTGAAGGCAATGGCGGATGACGGAAAACTGACAGCGGATAAAGTGGTCCCTGCGTTAATCAGCCAGCTGGGGATATTACGTGATGAATATGCGGCCATGCCGGAAACGGTTTCCGGTAGTATCACGAAGGTGGAAAACGCCTTTATGGCCTGGGTGGGCGAAGTGAATGAGGCCTGCGGGGTGACAAAAACGCTCTCCGGCGTGCTGAACGGTGTTGCCGGACAGATTGATAATGTGGCAACAGCTGTGGGGGCGCTGGTTGCCGTCGGGGTTGCCCGGTACTTTGGCAATATGGCCTCCGGAGCGATGTCTGCCACGGCAGGACTTGTGACGGCTGCACGTAATGAAGTTGCACTGGCGGAAGCACAGTTCAGGGGAACGCAGATTGCCACGGCGCGGGCAAGGGCAGCCGTGTACCGTGCTCAGCAGGCTGTGGCGGCAGCCCGCGGGACGGAGATGCAGATTGCTGCAGAGGCCCGTCTGGCGGCCACACAGGAACGCCTGAACAGAAATATTGCTGCCAGAAGCGCCGCCCAGAATGCGCTGAACAGTACAACGGCGGTGGGCTCACGTCTGATGAGCGGTGCGCTGGGGCTGGTTGGTGGCGTACCCGGACTGGTGATGCTGGGGGCTGCAGCATGGTACACGCTGTACCAGAATCAGGAGCAGGCCTGGGAGTCTGCACGCCAGTATGCACTGACGATAGATGAAATCGCGCATAAAACGCCGTCAATGTCTTTGCCTGAAGCCTCAGATAATGAAGGACGAACACGGGCGGCGCTGACAGAGCAGAACCGGCTGATTGATGAACAGGCTAGTCGGGTGAAATCCCTGCAGGAAAAAATCGCAGGATATCAGTATGTTCTGGCGAACCCGGGCTGGACGACCGGTGACGGATTCATGATAAACCATCTGACCTCGGTGAAGACCGTAACGGAAGGGCTTGCTCAGGCAACAGAGCAGCTTGCCGTTGAGCAGTCCCGTCTGGCACTGATGCAGGAAAAAGCGCAGTCCATTCAGGATGTGCTTGCCGGGCTGGAAGACCGTCGTGTGGCGTTAATTCGTCAGCAGGCGGCAGAGCAGAATAAGGTGTACCAGTCCATGCTGGTTATGAACGGTCAGCATACGGAATTCAACCGTCTGCTGGGGCTGGGTAATGAACTGCTTCAGCAGCGGCAGGGACTGGTGAATGTGCCGTTACGGCTGCCACAGGCCACTCTGGATGATAAACAGCAGAGTGCCCTGACAAAAACAGAGCGTGAGCTGGCCCTGTCCAGACTGAAAGGGGAAGAAAAAGAGCGTGTCCGACTGGGGTATGCGGCGGATGACCTCGGTTTTGTGGGTGATCCGTATCAGGAGGCGAGACAACGTTATATCAGTAATGCCCTGGAAGCCTGGCGCAATAACGAGGCGAATAAACCCAAATCCCGGGGTGGAAAATCAGAGACGGAAAAAGCGGAAGACAGTTTTTCCCGGCTGCTGAAGCAGCAGAAAGAGCAACTGGCACTGGCGGGGCAGAATACAGAGCTGGCGAAGCTGAAATACCAGACTGCGCAGGGCGAACTGAAAACCCTGACGGAGATGCAGAAGCAGGAACTGCTGCGCAATGCGGCCCTGATTGACCAGCAAAAAATCCGGGAGCAGTTGCGGTCCCGGGAAGAGACCCTGAAGAATGATAATGTGGCTGCTCGTGCATCAAATGAAGCGGAACTGCTGGGGTACGGGCAGGGAGAGCGGCTCCGTGAACGCATGCGGGAGTTGCAGCAGATCCGCGACAGTTTCCGCCAGAAGGATGCGGACCTTCAGTCTCAGTATCAGACCGGGGATATCAGTGAGGATTTTTACAGACAGGCTCTGGCACAGAACGCGCAGTATCTGAGTGAACGTCTGAAAGAGCAGGAAGCCTTTTATGCCGAATCGGATGTGCAGCGTGCGGACTGGCAGAAAGGGCTGCAGGAGGGATTCAGTAACTGGGTGGATAATGCGTCCGATTACGCCTCACAGGCAGCACAGCTTGCGACGGAGGGTATCTCAGGGATGGTGAATAACATCACGGAGATGCTGAACGGAAATAAAGTGGAATGGCGCAGCTGGGCCTCATCAGTGCTGCAGGAAATATCAAAAGTTCTTATGAATGCCGCGATTGTCAACGGGATCAAGACGGCGGCAAACAGTATGTCCGGAGCGGGAGGATTTATCGGCAGTATTGGTAGCTGGCTGGGCGGTGCGGTGGCCAATGCAAAAGGCGGTGTGTATACCTCGGCAAACCTGAGTGCGTACAGCAACAGTATTGTGGATACGCCCACGTACTTTGCCTTTGCAAAAGGGGCGGGACTGATGGGGGAGGCCGGTCCTGAAGCCATTATGCCCCTGACCCGGGCGGCGGATGGCTCGCTGGGTGTGCGAGCGGTGGGCAGTATGAACGGCAGTGCAGGTCTGGTGTATTCCCCGGTCTACCATATCGCCATTCAGAATGACGGGACTAATGGCCAGATAGGGCCGGAAGCTGCGGGCAGCCTTGTGCAACTGATTGACCAGCGGGTGCAGGCGGTGATGCTGTCCATGCGACGTGACGGAGGAATGCTGAGTGGCTGAGATAAAAACGCTGCATCTGGTCCCGCGTGAAGGGATGCAGGTGAGTGAGAAACCGTCGGTGGCGAGGGTACGGTTTGGTGACGGTTATGAACAGCGCCGCCCGACGGGACTTAATGCCCGACTGAAGACGTTTCAGGCGGTGTTCCGGGTGACGGATGAGGCGACCCGGCGATGGCTGGAAGAGTTTTTATCGTGGCATGGTGGTTACCGTGCCTTTTTGTGGCGACCGCCGAAACATAACCGGACGGTGAGGGTGGTATGCCGGGAGTGGAGCGTCACAGATAACGCCAGGTACAGTGATTTCAGTTGTACGATTGAGCAGGTGGTGAACTGATGCAGGATATTCACGAAGAAAGTCTGAGCGAGTCGGTTAAATCAGAGCAGTCACCGCGGGTGGTACTCTGGGAAATTGACCTGACGGTGCAGGGTGGTGAGCGGTATTTTTTCTGTAATGAGCTGAATGAAAAAGGGGAGCCGGTCACCTGGCAGGGGCGTAAGTATGAGGCATACCCGATTGACGGCAGCGGCTTTGAGATGAACGGCCGGGGCAGCAGTGCCAGACCGTCGCTGACGGTGTCCAATCTGTTCGGTCTGGTCACCGGGATGGCGGAAGACCTGCAGAGTCTGGTGGGGGCCACGGTGGTCCGCCGCCGGGTGTATGCCCGTTTTCTGGATGCGGTGAATTTCGTTGCGGGCAATCCGGAGGCGGACCCGGAGCAGGAGCTGAGTGACCGCTGGGTGGTGGAGCAGATGTCGCAGCTGACAGCCATGACGGCCTCGTTTGTGCTGGCTACACCGACCGAGACGGACGGGGCGCTGTTTCCCGGTCGTATCATGCTGGCGAACACCTGTATGTGGACCTACCGCTCTGATGAGTGTGGTTACACGGGCGGGGCTGTGGCGGATGAGTTCGATAAACCCACCACGGATATCCGTAAGGACAGATGCAGCAAGTGCATGCGCGGGTGTGAACTGCGCAGGAATGTCGGCAATTTTGGCGGTTTCCTTTCCATTAATAAACTTTCGCAGTAAATCCCGATTTATGACACAGACTGAATCAGCGATTCTGGCGCATGCCCGGCGGTGTGCGCCTGCGGAGTCGTGCGGCTTCGTGATAAGCACGCCGGAGGGGGAGCGGTATATCCCTTGTGTGAATATTTCTGCAGAGCCGGAGGCGTATTTTCGTATCGCACCGGAAGACTGGCTGCGGGCAGAGATGCAGGGGGAGATTGTGGCACTGGTCCACAGTCATCCCGGTGAGCTGCCCTGGCTGAGCGAGGCTGACCGGCGGCTGCAGATAAAAAGCGCACTGCCCTGGTGGCTGGTCTGCCGGGGGGAAATTCATAAATTCCGCTGTGTGCCACATCTGACAGGACGGCGCTTTGAGCACGGGGTGACGGACTGTTACACGCTGTTCCGGGATGCATACCATCTGGCGGGAATTGATATGCCGGATTTTCATCGCGAGGATGACTGGTGGCGCAACGGCCAGAACCTGTACCTGGACAATATGGCGGTCACCGGCTTTTACCGGGTGCCCCTGTCCTCTGCACCGCCGGGCGATATTCTGCTGTGCTGCTTTGGTGCTTCGGTACCGAACCATGCCACCATTTACTGCGGCAACGGTGAGCTGCTTCACCATCTGCCTGAACAACTGAGTAAACGGGAGAGGTATTCCGAAAAATGGCAACGACGAACGCATTCTGTCTGGCGTCACCGCCACTGGCACGCATCTGCCTTCACGGGGATTTGCAACGATTTGGCCGCCGCCTCAGCCTGTATGTGAACACGGCAGCGGAAGCCATTCGCGCCCTGTCGATGCAGATGCCGGGCTTTCGCCGTCAGATGAACGAAGGCTGGTACCAGATACGTATTGCCGGTGATGACACGGCACCGGAGGCGGTGTATGCCCGTCTTCACAAACAGCTGGGTGAGGGAACGGTCATCCACATTGTGCCGCGACTGGCCGGGGCCGGAAAGGGTGGACTGCAGATTGTGGTTGGGGGCGGCAGCATCGTGGGCTCTTTCTTCACTGGCCGGGGCATCAATGGCGTTATGGGGTTCAGCCCTGGCAGCCGGTGGTTTTTCTGCCACCACGATGCTGTTTTCACTTGGAGCCAGCATGATTCTGGGCGGTGTGGCCCAGATGCTGGCCCCGAAGGCAAAAACACCGGATTACCGCGCAACGGATAACGGCAGACAGAACACGTACTTTTCCTCGCTGGATAACATGATTGCCCAGGGGAACCCGATGCCGGTGCCTTACGGGGAAATGCTGGTTGGCTCCCGCCGTATATCCCAGGACATCAGCACCCGTGATGAAGGCGGGGGCGGAAAGGTCGTGGTTATCGGGCGACAGGGATAAAACATAAAAAAATCCCGCAGTGATCGCGGAGCTGCGGGGACAGACAAATGAAGATCAATGTGAAGGAGTTGTTTTTGTTACTCGGGCAAAAAAACACTAACGCAGCGAAATTATAAGCGCCACAGTCAGTGTGTGAAAATGTGAAGATATTCAGAAATTTTATTCCGTCATGACGCAGGCACCCGGTGAGGTGCCTGTTGTTTTTGTGAGTGAACAATTATCACGGTAAGAGGTGATGTAATGGGCAAAGGTGGCGGCAGGGCGCACACACCGCGTGAGGCGAAAGACAATCTCAAATCCACGCAGATGATGAGCGTGATTGATGCGATTGGTGAGGGACCGATAGAAGGCCCGGTGAAAGGCCTGCAGAGTATTCTGGTGAACAAAACCCCGCTGACGGACACGGACGGTAATCCCGTGATACACGGTGTGACCGCGGTCTGGCGTGCCGGGGAGCAGGAGCAGACACCACCGGAAAGCTTTGAGTCCTCCGGCTCTGAAACTGTACTGGGTGTCGAAGTGACCAGGGCAAAACCGGTAACACGCACCATTACGTCAGCGAACATTGACCGCCTGCGGGTGACCTTCGGGGTGCAGTCACTGGTGGAGACCACGTCAAAGGGTGACCGTAATCCGTCCTCTGTCCGTCTGCTGATTCAGTTACAGCGTAACGGTAACTGGGTGACAGAAAAGGATGTCACCATTAACGGCAAGACCACCTCACAGTTCCTTGCGTCGGTGATTCTGGATAATCTGCCTCCCCGCCCCTTTAACATCCGGATGGTCAGGGAGACGGCGGACAGCACCACGGACCAGCTGCAGAACAGAACGCTGTGGTCGTCATACACCGAAATCATCGATGTGAAACAGTGCTACCCGAACACGGCCATTGTGGGGATGCAGGTGGATGCGGAGCAGTTTGGTGGTCAGCAGATGACGGTGAACTACCATATCCGCGGTCGCATCATCCAGGTGCCGTCAAACTATGACCCGGAAAAACGCACGTACAGTGGTATCTGGGACGGCAGTCTGAAACCGGCATACAGCAACAACCCGGCCTGGTGCCTGTGGGACATGCTGACTCACCCGCGCTACGGCATGGGAAAATGTCTGGGGGCGGCGGATGTGGACAAGTGGGCGCTGTATGCCATCGGGCAGTACTGCGACCAGACGGTCCCGGATGGTTTCGGGGGGACCGAGCCGCGGATGACCTTTAATGCGTACCTGGCACAACAGCGTAAGGCGTGGGACGTTCTCAGTGATTTCTGCTCTGCGATGCGCTGTATGCCGGTATGGAACGGTCAGACGCTGACGTTCGTTCAGGACCGCCCGTCGGATGTGGTGTGGCCGTACACCAACAGCGATGTGGTGGTGGATGATAACGGCGTGGGATTCCGCTACAGCTTCAGTGCCCTGAAGGACCGGCACACGGCGGTGGAGGTGAATTACACCGACCCGCAGAACGGCTGGCAGACCTCCACGGAACTGGTGGAAGACCCGGAAGCCATACTGCGCTACGGACGCAACCTGCTGAAGATGGATGCGTTTGGCTGTACCTGCCGCGGTCAGGCTCACCGTGCAGGTCTGTGGGTGATAAAGACCGGACTGCTGGAAACGCAGACGGTGGACTTCACGCTCGGGTCACAGGGGCTGCGTCACACACCGGGTGACATTATTGAAATCTGTGATAACGACTATGCTGGGACTATGACCGGCGGACGTGTCCTGTCCATTGATGCTGCCACCCGCACCCTGACGCTGGACCGTGAGGTTACCCTGCCGGAGACAGGTACATCGGCGGTGAACCTGATTAACGGCAGTGGTAAGCCGGTGAGTGTGGACATCACCGCACACCCCGCGCCGGACCGGATACAGGTCAGTACCCTGCCTGATGGTGTGGAGACATACGGGGTGTGGGGACTCTCCCTGCCGTCACTGCGCCGTCGCCTGTTCCGCTGTGTCTCCGTCCGGGAAAACACGGATGGCACCTTTGCCATCACGGCGGTGCAGCACGTACCGGAAAAAGAAGCCATCGTGGATAACGGTGCCCGCTTTGAGCCGCAGTCAGGCTCCCTGAACAGCGTCATCCCACCGGCAGTGCAGCACCTGACGGTGGAGGTGAGCGCAGCTGACGGCCAGTATCTGGCACAGGCGAAATGGGACACGCCGCGGGTGGTGAAGGGGGTGCGCTTCAGTCTGCGACTGACCAGCGGAAGCGGAGAAGACAGCCGTCTGGTGACCACCGCTATCACTGCGGATACAGAGCATCGTTTCAGTGGTCTGCCGCTCGGGGAATACACCCTGACAGTCAGGGCAATTAACAGTTATGGCCAGCAGGGCGAACCGGCCACCACCACCTTCCGGATTAACGCGCCAGCAAAACCCGCCACCATTGAACTGACGCCGGGGTATTTTCAGATAACAGCGGTACCGCGTCTTGCGGTGTATGACCCGACGGTACAGTTTGAGTTCTGGTTTTCGGAGGCAAAAATCGCAGACACATCTCAGGTGGAAACCTCTGCCCGTTATCTGGGGACCGGCAGTCAGTGGAGTGTATCCGGCCCGCACATTAAGCCCGGGAAGGATTTCTGGTTTTACGTGCGCAGCGTCAACCTGGTGGGGAAATCTGCTTTTGTGGAGGCCAGTGGACGGGCCAGCAATGATGCAGAAGGGTATCTGGGGCTGTTTCGGGAAAAAATAGGAAAACTGCATCTGGCTCAGGGGCTGTGGGAGCTGATAGACAACAGCCAGCTTGCGGATGAGATGGCGGAGATGAAGACCACCATCACCGAAACCCGCAATGAAATCACACAGACGGTCAGTAAAACGCTGGAGGACCAGAGCGCCACCATACAGCAGATACAGCGCGTGCAGAAGGACACAAATGATGACCTTGCTGCACTTTACATGCTGAAGGTACAGAAAACAAAAAATGGCATACCCTATGTTGCCGGTATTGGAGCGGGGATTGAGGATACTGATGGCCAGCCCCTGAGCAACATACTGCTGCTGGCTGACCGTATTGCGATGATTAACCCGGAGGACGGCAACACCACGCCGTTATTTGTGGCGCAGGGGAATCAGTTGTTCATGAACGATGTGTTCCTGAAGCGGCTGTTTGCGGTGAGTATCACCTCGTCCGGCAATCCCCCGACGTTTTCCCTGACGCCGGAGGGCAGGCTGACCGCAAGAAATGCTGATATCAGCGGTAACGTGAATGCGAACTCCGGGACGCTCAACAACGTCACGATTAACGAGAACTGCCGGGTTCTGGGAAAACTGTCCGCGAACCAGATTGAAGGCGATCTCGTTAAAACAGTGGGTAAGGCTTTTCCGCGGGACTCCCGGGCACCGGAGCGGTGGCCATCAGGGACCGTTACCGTCAGGATTTATGACGATCAGCCTTTTGACCGGCAAATTGTTATTCCGGCGGTGGCATTCAGCGGCGCTAAGCATGAGAGAGAGCATACTGATATTTACTCCTCATGCCGTCTGATAGTGCGGAAAAACGGTGCTGAAATTTATAACCGTACCGCGCTGGATAATACGCTGATTTACAGTTGCGTTATTGATATGCCTGCCGGTCACGGTCACATGACGCTGGAGTTTTCGGTATCAGCATGGCTGGTGAATAACTGGTATCCCACAGCAAGTATCAGCGATTTGCTGGTTGTGGTGATGAAGAAAGCCACCGCAGGCATCAGTATCAGCTGAATTTTATAACCCATATACGGGCGCCAGAAATGGCGCCTTTTTTATTGCAGAAAAGCGAGAGGTAATTATGCGTAAAGTTTGTGCAGCCATTTTGTCCGCAGCCATCTGTCTGGCTGTATCCGGTGCGCCTGCATGGGCGTCTGAACATCAGTCCACACTGAGCGCGGGGTATCTTCATGCCCGTACGAACGCTCCCGGCAGCGATAATCTGAACGGGATTAACGTGAAATACCGTTATGAGTTTACGGACGCGCTGGGGCTGATTACGTCCTTCAGTTATGCCAATGCTGAAGATGAGAAAAAAACGCACTACAGCGATACCCGCTGGCATGAGGATTCCGTTCGTAACCGCTGGTTCAGCGTAATGGCGGGGCCGTCTGTGCGCGTGAATGAATGGTTCAGCGCGTATGCGATGGCGGGTGTGGCTTACAGCCGTGTGTCGACTTTCTCCGGGGATTATCTCCGCGTAACTGACAACAAGGGGAAAACGCACGACGTGCTGACCGGAAGTGATGACGGTCGCCACAGCAACACGTCTCTGGCGTGGGGGGCTGGCGTGCAGTTTAACCCGACCGAATCCGTGGCCATTGATATTGCTTATGAAGGTTCCGGCAGTGGCGACTGGCGCACTGACGGTTTCATCGTGGGTGTCGGCTATAAATTCTGATTAGCCAGGTAACACAGTGTCATGACAGCCCGCCGGTTCAGGCGGGCTTTTTTGTGGGGTGAATATGACAGTAAAGATTTCTGGTGTACTGAAAGACGGCACAGGAAAACCGGTACAGAACTGCACAATCCAGCTGAAAGCAAAACGTAACAGTACCACGGTGGTGGTGAACACGCTGGCCTCAGAAAATCCGGATGAAGCCGGGCGTTACAGTATGGACGTTGAGTATGGTCAGTACAGCGTTATTCTGTTGGTGGAGGGATTCCCGCCGTCACATGCCGGGACTATCACCGTGTATGAAGATTCTCAACCCGGTACGCTGAATGATTTTCTCGGTGCCATGACTGAGGATGATGCCCGTCCGGAGGCACTGCGTAGCTTTGAACTGATGGTGGAAGAGGTGGTGCGTAACGCAGAGGAGGCGAAGAAGAATGCCGGAGAGGCGGAGACGTCAGCGAGGAATGCCGGCATATCAGCCAGTCAGGCAGAAGAGAGCGCTGCAAATGCTGACACTTCAGCAGGGGATGCATCGGAGTCAGCCCGGCAGGCGGCAGAAAGTGCAGCCTCAGCAAAGCAGTCAGAGGAGGCGTCCTCGTCCTCGGCCTCTGCGGCCGCTCAAAAAGCCAGTGAGTCATTACAAAGTGCAACAGATGCTGAGTTGTCAAAAAAGACGGCAGAAAGTGCAGCCGGTAATGCAGTCAGGGATGCAACGACCGCAACAGAAAAAGCCCGGGAGTCAGCAGAAAGCGCACAGTCAGCGGAACAAAGCAGGATAGCGGCGGAAGAGGCCGTAAACCGAATCCCCACCGTGGTGGGACCTCCCGGGCCAAAGGGGGAACCGGGGCCCGCGGGTCCTCAGGGGCCGAAGGGAGATAAAGGAGAGCGTGGCGACACCGGCCCGGCAGGGGCCAAAAGGTGACAAAGGCGATCCGGGAGTGGCTGGACCAGCAGGTCCGGCAGGTGCGCCGGGGCCGAAAGGCGATAAAGGTGATCCGGGAGTAGCAGGTCCAGCAGGTCCGGCGGGGCCACAGGGACCGAAGGGAGACACAGGAGCCCCCGGGCAAGGAACAGAACTGCTTACTACTGCCAATACATGGACTCAGGCACAAACTTTTAATGGTGGTATTAATGGCAATTTGACGGTGACCGGAAACGGCTCATTTAACGATATTCAGATCCGTTCGGATAAACGCAACAAGCGAAATCTGGTAAAACTGGATAATGCGTTAGATCGTCTGGAGGCACTTACTGGTTATCTTTACGAGATACAGTACTCTGCCGACGGTTGGCAAACGTCGGTTGGTTTAATTGCTCAGGATGCACAAAAAGCATTGCCTGAACTGGTAACTGAAGACGCAGACGTTATATCTGGTGAAAAACGTCTGCGTCTTAACTACAACGGCATAATTGCATTGTTAGTCGAGGGCTTTAAAACACTTCGTCATGAGATTAAAGAACTCCGGGAGAAGTAAACGACAGCTGTTGTAGTTTCTGGTTTCTACTGAATTTAAATTGTGGGGTGACACTCACCCCACGCATTCAGAAGGGGGAGATGAGATGGGGGTAACATCGGGATGGGTAGGCTCTTCGGCTAAGAGCGAAACAGGTGAGCAGTGGATGGGAGCCGCCGGAACCAAACTGGGACTGAGTAAACCTTTTATGATGAGCCAAATGGTTGGGCGAACTATGGGCTGTAAAATTGCAACTGAGTACTATAAATGGAAATCCTCTGACAAGGTTGATAACTGGGGCGCAGTTGGCGCTGACTGGCCTTTAGAAGAAAAAAGTAAAGGTACAATTACAAACGCCGCAAGCTGCGGATCAGGGAGGCTGGTAGGGGCTGTCGTTACACTTTCTCACTTTTTGACGAACTCTACACCGACAGCTGCTGTTTATTTAGCCGGTGGTAAAGCAGTTAACATCACCGTAAACGTAGGTGGTGCTACACAAACCATGATTTATCAGGGCGTTGTTAGTGGGTTCCAGTATTACTGGTCAGGTTCTGTTAGTTCCGCTTTCGTGGAGGCAATGAAAAAGACGGGAGTACCCCAGGATCTAAAAATTAGTTAAATGGTAAATAAATAATTTTAAAAACTTCACGTTCTACATACCGGAGACGCCGGATATATAGGATATTGTTTTAAGTTGCCAGAGAAATTTTTCCGGACGGATGCTGATAATAATGATGTGCCAATGACGGCAGCATCATGGATGGCACTGAGTGAAGCGACAGAGCAGGCGATGTTTGCGAAGGGAGTGGAGATTAATACACGGCAGTTGCAGATGAAAGCCGAGGTTGAGGCGCTGACAGACCTGAAGGCGATCCGCAGTTATGTTGTCGGATGGCCTGCTGGCTGAATAAAAAAACGGGACCACGACCAGTCCCGGAACCATGAGTTTTAGGGTATTAGTTTGTTATCATAGTTAGCGTGCTAAGTATGCCATGTCAGGTTGATTAGTGAAGTGATGTTGTTCGCATTTTTGCACGGCGGAGAATATTCAGATTTTTGGAAATCCATATTTTTCCCGTGCGCGATTACATGCTTCATTTACGATGCTATTTTCGCCGGACATTGCGAATTCCCTGCATGTGGACGGTTTTTGTAAACAGAGCAATATGCGTTTTCTCCGGGGGGGCCGGCAAGAGCGCCACATCGGGGATTTTTCTGATTGGTGCCGCGCATACAGCGATGAAAAGGAGATATTTGCTCAGTGAGACTGACCGAAACCTTTCCGCCAGCATCGTCAGCTTCTGCCCAGTAAAAAGAGACGCGGAAAATGCACAACAGGCACCACACGTCATGCATGGATTCAGATTGCTCATAATTCACCAGTACAGCTATAAATCGTAAAGAGAACAGCGGTACATCGTATGTAAGAACGTACCGCGGCTGGCTGGTGAACTTCCGATAGTGCGAGTATTGAATGATTTCCAGCCGTTACCGATTTTACGTGCTAATTAGTGAACAAACCACTCGTCAGCAGACTCCCAGGTATCTTTCAGAGTTTCCTGAACAAAAGTTTTAGCTGAATCTTTATCGGCGGTGCGCGTAACAGAAAGGCCATCGTTGCTGGTAGCTTTTACGATCACCTCTACATCGTCATAACGTTTACTGATGCGTCGGGTTAATTCTTCCTTTAACGCATCCACAGCACCGGTTGGCATTTTAGTCATTTTTTCTTTGGCTATGCAGATTTCAATACGCATAAAAGTCCCTCTACACTGTGTTTGTATACAGTATCATTTTTAACTGTATGGATAAACAGTATTAAGGGTGAAGGAAAGTGATTTTTTGGGGCATGCATGGGGCAAAAATATTTGTTGTGGGGCATTTTGGGGCATGATTGGGACACTTTGTTACATATGAACTTTGCCGATTTTTATATGACATGGAAATACAACGCTTTGATTCTTCTAAATAAAAAACATGCTCTTGGGCGTTCTTTAGTGATTTTTAAAAATTCCGTATCACGCAGTTAAAGTGGCGGGCATACTCTTCAAGGCTGGTGATCCCCAACCGCACCCATTTAGGATGCGACCATTGCGGTAGACCGATGTAAATCATAACGCGTGAAGGATCTCTTCCACGCTACGCACACGGGCGATGCGCGGGTAGATATGATTAATGCTGTTATTGTGTTGCTCGGCGCTGGCGGCACTACAGGCGTCTTCGGCAATCACCAGATTAAAGCCAAGTTCCCAGGCATTGCGGGCGGTGGATTCAACACCGATATTGGTCGAGATCCCACATAACACTATTGTATCGATACCTCGGCGGCGCAGTTGCAACTCCAGATCCGTACCGTAAAACGCACCCCACTGACGTTTGATGATTTCGATATCACTGTCAGTTGCACCTAATGCAGCTGGATGTTGCCACCAGTTTTCGGGCAACACTTTAGCGGGGGAGTGCCCCTATTAAGTTGTCAAGCATGTTATGACCCCTGCGGGGTATAAAAAGTCCCGTCGCGCATCATGGCGAACAGAACGTCGCAGCGTCGTCTCGCC
>NZ_MIIV01000521.1:0-18719 GCF_001743015.1 Shigella sp. FC1567 | reverse complement strand
TTTTTTAATATTTCATTCTCCATTTCAATGCGTTGTAGCTTTTTCCTCAGCTTACGTATTTCGATTTGTTCTGGTGTTATCGGAGAGGCTTTTGGTGTTTTGCCCTGACGCTCATCACGCAGTTGTTTGACCCATCTTGTCATTGTGGAAAGGCCAACATCCATAGCTTTGGCGGCATCTGCCACCGTGTATTTCTGGTCAACAACCAGTTGAGCGGATTCGCGTTTAAACTCTGCGCTAAAATTTCTTTTTTTCATTGGAGCACCTGTGTTGTTCTGAGGTGAGCATATCACCTCTGTTCAGGTGGCCAAATTCAGTGTGCCACTTCAGATTGCTTCGCGCCTGATGCAGATGGCGCTGGAGGCAGCACGTCAGGTCATCGGTCAGACGCCAACAGTGGATAACTCGGCACTCATCAAACAGATCCAACAGTTGTTGCAGCAAGAACCGTTATTCAGCGGTAAACCACAGCTGCGCGTGCACCCGGATGATCTGCAACGTGTGGATGATATGCTCGGCGCTACCTTAAGTTTGCATGGCTGGCGCTTGCGGGGCGATCCCACCCTCCATCCTGGCGGCTGTAAAGTCTCCGCCGATGAAGGCGATCTCGACGCCAGTGTCGCCACTCGCTGGCAAGAACTCTGCCGTCTGGCAGCACCAGGAGTGGTGTAATGACCACGCGCCTGACTCGCTGGCTAACCACGCTGGATAACTTTGAAGCCAAAATGGCGCAGTTGCCTGCGGTACGTCGCTACGGGCGATTAACCCGCGCTACCGGGCTGGTGCTGGAAGCCACCGGATTACAATTGCCGCTCGGCGCAACCTGTGTGATTGAGCGCCAGAACGGCACTGAAACGCACGAAGTAGAAAGTGAAGTCGTTGGCTTTAACGGTCAACGGCTGTTTTTAATGCCGCTGGAGGAAGTCGAAGGTGTCCTGCCCGGCGCGCGTGTTTATGCCAAAAACATTTCGGCAGAAGGGCTGCAAAGCGGCAAACAGTTACCGCTCGGTCCGGCGTTATTAGGTCGTGTTCTGGACGGCAGCGGTAAACCGCTCGATGGCCTCCCCCGATACGACGGAAACCGGTGCGCTGATTACCCCGCCATTTAACCCGTTGCAACGTACACCGATTGAACATGTGCTGGACACCGGCGTGCGCCCAATCAATGCCCTGCTTACCGTTGGGCGTGGGCAGCGTATGGGGCTGTTTGCCGGGTCCGGCGTTGGTAAAAGTGTGCTGCTGGGGATGATGGCACGTTACACCCGCGCCGATGTCATTGTCGTGGGTTTGATTGGTGAACGCGGACGCGAAGTAAAAGATTTTATTGAGAATATCCTCGGTGCCGAAGGGCGTGCACGCTCCGTGGTGATTGCCGCTCCGGCGGATGTTTCTCCTCTCCTGCGAATGCAGGGTGCCGCCTATGCCACGCGCATTGCCGAAGATTTTCGCGATCGTGGTCAGCATGTGTTGCTGATTATGGACTCCCTCACCCGCTACGCGATGGCCCAGCGTGAAATTGCGCTGGCGATTGGCGAACCACCCGCCACTAAAGGTTATCCCCCGTCGGTGTTTGCCAAATTACCGGCACTGGTCGAGCGTGCCGGAAATGGCATTAGCGGCGGCGGATCGATTACCGCGTTTTATACCGTGCTCACTGAAGGCGATGACCAGCAGGACCCCATTGCCGACTCTGCGCGGGCAATCCTCGACGGTCACATTGTGCTGTCTCGCCGACTGGCGGAAGCCGGGCACTATCCGGCTATCGATATTGAAGCGTCGATCAGCCGCGCAATGACGGCGTTGATCAGTGAGCAACATTACGCGCGAGTGCGCACCTTCAAACAGCTGTTGTCGAGTTTTCAGCGTAACCGCGATCTGGTTAGCGTCGGCGCGTATGCCAAAGGCAGCGATCCGATGCTCGACAAAGCCATCGCCCTGTGGCCGCAGCTGGAGGGCTATTTGCAACAAGGCATTTTTGAACGCGCGGACTGGGAAGCGTCTCTCCAGGGGCTGGAGCGTATTTTCCCGACAGTGTCATAACCCAGGAGATAACGGCAGATGGCAGAACATGGCGCGCTGGCGACCCTGAAAGATCTGGCAGAAAAAGAGGTAGAGGATGCCGCGCGCCTGCTGGGTGAAATGCGTCGCGGGTGTCAGCAGGCGGAAGAACAGCTCAAAATGCTGATCGATTATCAGAATGAATATCGCAATAACCTCAACAGCGATATGAGTGCCGGGATGACCAGCAACCGCTGGATCAACTATCAGCAGTTTATCCAGACGCTGGAAAAAGCCATTACTCAGCATCGCCAGCAACTTAATCAGTGGACGCAGAAAGTTGACATTGCCCTGAACAGCTGGCGAGAAAAGAAACAACGTTTGCAGGCCTGGCAGACACTGCAGGAACGGCTATCCACGGCGGCACTGCTTGCAGAAAACCGCCTCGATCAGAAAAAGATGGATGAGTTCGCCCAGCGCGCCGCCATGAGGAAACCTGAATGATTCGCTTAGCGCCCTTAATTACCGCCGACGTTGACACCACCACATTGCCTGGCGGCAAAGCCAGCGATGCTGCACAAGATTTTCTCGCGTTGTTGAGCGAAGCATTAGCAGGCGAGACAACTACCGACAAAGCGGCCCCCCAGTTGCTGGTGGCAACAGATAAGCCCACGACAAAAGGCGAGCCGCTGATCAGCGATATTCTTGCCGACGCGCAACAAGCGGATTTACTGATCCCCGTGGATGAAACACTGCCTGTCATCAACGACGAACAATCCACATCAACACCGTTAACCACCGCTCAGACGATGACGTTGGCTGCGGTGGCTGACCAAAATACGACAAAAGACGAAAAAGCGGATGATCTGAATGAAGACGTCACCGCAAGCCTGAGCGCCCTTTTTGCGATGTTGCCGGGTTTTGACAATACGCCCAAAGTGACTGATGTGCCGTCAACCGTGTTACCGGCAGAGAAACCAACGCTCTTCACAAAACTGACTTCTGCGCAACTCACAACAGCACAGCCTGATGATGCCCCCGGCACGCCAGCTCAGCCATTAACACCGCTGGTAGCAGAAGCCCAGAGTAAAGCGGAAGTCATCAGCACACCGTCACCGGTGACCGCTGCCGCCAGCCCGCTAATTACTCCACACCAGACACAGCCACTGCCCACCGTCGCCGCGCCTGTTTTGAGTGCACCGCTGGGTTCTCACGAATGGCAACAATCATTAAGCCAGCATATTTCGCTGTTCACCCGCCAGGGGCAACAAAGTGCAGAGTTGCGTCTGCACCCGCAGGATTTAGGTGAAGTGCAAATCTCCCTCAAAGTGGATGATAACCAGGCGCAAATCCAGATGGTTTCACCGCATCAGCATGTACGCGCCGCGCTGGAAGCAGCGCTTCCGGTACTGCGTACGCAGCTGGCCGAAAGTGGCATTCAGTTAGGGCAAAGCAACATCAGTGGCGAAAGCTTTAGTGGTCAGCAGCAGGCCGCTTCCCAACAACAGCAAAGCCAACGCACAGTAAACCATGAACCTCTGGCGGGGGAAGACGACGATACGCTTCCGGTTCCCGTCTCTTTACAAGGGCGTGTAACAGGCAACAGCGGCGTTGATATTTTCGCCTAACGTCAGAGGTAGCACCGTAATCCGCGTCTTTTCCCCGCTTTGTTGCGCTCAAAACGCAGGATAATTAGCCGATAAGCAGTAGCGACACAGGAAGACCGCAACACATGACTGATTACGCGATAAGCAAGAAAAGCAAGCGATCGCTTTGGATCCCGATTCTGGTATTCATTACCCTCGCGGCCTGTGCCAGCGCAGGTTACAGCTACTGGCATTCGCATCAGGTTGCCGCTGACGACAAAGCGCAGCAACGCGTCGTACCCTCCCCGGTCTTCTACGCGCTGAATACCTTCACGGTCAATTTGGGCGATGCGGATCGCGTGCTTTATATCGGCATAACCCTGCGCCTGAAAGATGAAGCTACCCGCTCGCGGCTGAGTGAGTATTTGCCGGAAGTCCGTAGCCGTTTGCTGTTACTGTTTTCGCGTCAGGATGCTGCCGTACTGGCGACAGAAGAAGGCAAGAAAAACCTGATTGCCGAGATTAAAACCACGCTTTCCACCCCGCTTGTTGCCGGGCAACCGAAACAGGATGTCACCGACGTGCTGTATACCGCTTTTATTCTGCGATAACGACATGGGCGATAGTATTCTTTCTCAAGCTGAAATTGATGCGCTGTTGAATGGTGACAGCGAAGTCAAAGACGAACCGACAGCCAGTGTTAGCGGCGAAAGTGACATTCGTCCGTACGATCCGAATACCCAACGACGGGTTGTGCGCGAACGTTTGCAGGCGCTGGAAATCATTAATGAGCGCTTTGCCCGCCATTTTCGTATGGGGCTGTTCAACCTGCTGCGTCGTAGCCCGGATATAACCGTCGGGGCCATCCGCATTCAGCCGTACCATGAATTTGCCCGCAACCTGCCGGTGCCGACCAACCTGAACCTTATCCATCTGAAACCGCTGCGCGGCACAGGGCTGGTGGTGTTTTCACCGAGTCTGGTGTTTATCGCCGTGGATAACCTGTTTGGCGGCGATGGACGCTTCCCGACCAAAGTGGAAGGTCGCGAGTTTACCCATACCGAACAGCGCGTCATCAACCGCATGTTAAAGCTGGCGCTTGAAGGCTATAGCGACGCCTGGAAGGCGATTAATCCGCTGGAAGTTGAGTACGTGCGTTCGGAAATGCAGGTGAAATTTACCAATATCACCACCTCGCCGAACGACATTGTGGTTAACACGCCGTTCCATGTGGAGATTGGCAACCTGACCGGCGAATTTAATATCTGTCTGCCATTCAGCATGATCGAGCCGCTACGGGAATTGTTGGTTAACCCGCCGCTGGAAAACTCGCGTAATGAAGATCAGAACTGGCGCGATAACCTGGTGCGCCAGGTGCAGCATTCACAGCTGGAGCTGGTCGCCAACTTTGCCGATATCTCGCTACGCCTGTCGCAGATTTTAAAACTGAAACCCGGCGACGTCCTGCCGATAGAAAAACCTGATCGCATCATCGCCCATGTTGACGGCGTCCCGGTGCTGACCAGTCAGTACGGCACTCTCAACGGTCAGTATGCGTTACGGATAGAACATTTGATTAACCCGATTTTAAATTCTCTGAACGAGGAACAGCCCAAATGAGTGACATGAATAATCCGGCCGATGACAACAACGGCGCAATGGACGATCTGTGGGCTGAAGCGTTGAGCGAACAAAAATCAACCAGCAGCAAAAGCGCTGCCGACGCGGTGTTCCAGCAATTTGGCGGTGGTGATGTCAGCGGAACGTTGCAGGATATCGACCTGATAATGGATATTCCGGTCAAGCTGACCGTCGAGCTGGGCCGTACGCGGATGACCATCAAAGAGCTGTTGCGTCTGACGCAAGGGTCCGTCGTGGCGCTGGACGGTCTGGCGGGCGAACCACTGGATATTCTGATCAACGGTTATTTAATCGCCCAGGGCGAAGTGGTGGTCGTTGCCGATAAATATGGCGTGCGGATCACCGATATCATTACTCCGTCTGAGCGAATGCATCGCCTGAGCCGTTAGTGATGAATAACCACGCTACTGTGCAATCTTCCACGCCGGTTTCTGCTGCGCCACTGCTGCAGGTCAGCGGCGCACTCATCGCCATTATTGCCCTGATCCTCGCTGCTGCCTGGCAGGTAAAACGGTTGGGATTTGCCCCGAAACGCACTGGCGTTAACGGTCTGAAAATTAGCGCCAGTGCTTCGCTGGGCGCGCGTGAACGGGTTGTGGTGGTCGATGTGGAAGATGCACGGCTGGTGCTCGGCGTTACCGCAGGGCAAATCAATCTGCTGCATAAACTTCCCCCTTCAGCACCAACAGAAGAGATACCGCAGACCGATTTTCAGTCGGTCATGAAAAATTTGCTTAAGCGTAGTGGGAGATCCTGATGCGTCGTTTGTTGTCTGTCGCACCTGTCCTTCTCTGGCTGGTTACGCCCCTCGCCTTCGCGCAACTGCCGGGTATCACCAGCCAGCCGCTGCCTGGCGGTGGACAAAGCTGGTCGCTCCCGGTGCAGACGCTGGTGTTCATCACCTCGTTGACGTTTATTCCGGCAATTTTACTGATGATGACCAGTTTCACCCGCATCATCATTGTTTTTGGTTTATTGCGTAACGCGCTGGGAACGCCCTCCGCGCCACCTAACCAGGTATTGCTGGGGCTGGCACTATTTTTGACCTTTTTTATTATGTCACCGGTGATCGACAAAATTTATGTCGATGCGTACCAGCCATTCAGCGAAGAGAAAATATCAATGCAGGAGGCGCTGGAAAAAGGGGCGCAGCCGCTACGTGAGTTTATGCTGCGTCAGACCCGTGAGGCAGATTTAGGGTTGTTTGCCAGACTAGCGAATACCGGCCCGTTGCAGGGACCTGAAGCCGTGCCGATGCGCATTTTGCGCCCGGCCTACGTGACCAGCGAGTTGAAAACCGCATTTCAGATAGGCTTCACGATTTTCATTCCTTTTTTGATTATCGACCTGGTGATTGCCAGCGTGTTGATGGCATTGGGGATGATGATGGTCCCCCCGCCACCATTGCTCTGCCCTTTAAACTGATGCTGTTTGTACTGGTGGATGGCTGGCAATTGCTGGTCGGTTCGCTGGCGCAGAGCTTTTACAGCTAGAGAGGCAAAATGACACCTGAATCGGTCATGATGATGGGGACTGAAGCGATGAAAGTCGCGCTGGCACTGGCTGCCCCGCTGTTGCTGGTGGCGCTGGTCACGGGCCTTATCATCAGTATTTTGCAGGCCGCCACGCAGATCAACGAAATGACGCTGTCGTTTATTCCAAAAATCATCGCCGTATTTATTGCCATTATTATTGCCGGACCGTGGATGCTCAATCTGTTGCTGGATTACGTCCGCACCTTGTTCACTAACCTGCCGTATATCATCGGGTAGGCCGTACAATGATGCAGGTGACAAGCGATCAATGGCTTTCCTGGTTAAGCCTGTACTTCTGGCCGTTACTGCGCGTGCTGGCGCTCATTTCTACCGCACCAATTCTGAGCGAACGCAGCGTGCCGAAACGGGTAAAACTGGGGCTGGCAATGATGATCACGTTCGTCATTGCCCCATCATTACCTGCCAACGATGTTCCTGTTTTTTCGTTCTTTGCTCTGTGGCTGGCCGTGCAGCAGATCCTGATCGGCATTGCGCTTGGTTTTACCATGCAATTTGCCTTTGCCGCTGTGCGAACCGCTGGCGAAATTATCGGTCTGCAAATGGGGCTGTCATTTGCGACGTTTGTCGATCCGGCCAGCCATCTCAATATGCCCGTTTTAGCGCGTATCATGGATATGCTGGCGTTACTGCTGTTCCTGACATTTAACGGTCATTTATGGTTGATTTCACTGCTGGTCGATACCTTTCACACCCTGCCAATTGGTGGCGAACCGTTGAACAGCAATGCGTTTCTGGCACTCACCAAAGCGGGGAGTTTGATTTTCCTTAACGGGCTGATGCTGGCGTTACCGCTCATTACTCTGCTGCTGACCCTGAATCTGGCATTAGGTTTACTGAATCGTATGGCCCCGCAATTATCCATTTTTGTTATTGGATTTCCATTAACTCTGACTGTCGGTATCTCTTTAATGGCGGCATTAATGCCGTTAATTGCACCTTTTTGCGAACATTTATTCAGTGAGATGTTTAATTTGCTGGCTGATATTATTAGTGAATTGCCATTAATATAATTCCGTAACGTTTATCATGTTATCCTAAGGATTATCCGAAAAATAATACCTACGAACATCTTCCAGGATACTCCTGCGGCGAAATATTTGTTTTAAGCTCACTCACATATCGCAACATTTACTTTAAGACAATTCCAGGCAAATTATACAACACTTTACGGGATAGTAAGTCCGCCTGAAAAATCGCGAGAGTGGCGCATTAGGTGACCCATGTTGTTCCGTTTAGTCATGATGAAATATTCAGGTAAGGGGAATTATCGTTACGCATTGAGTGAGGGTATGCCATGTCAACGATTATTATGGATTTATGTAGTTACACCCGACTAGGTTTAACCGGGTATCTGTTGAGTAGAGGGGTTAAAAAAAGAGAAATCAACGACATTGAAACCGTTGATGACCTTGCCATAGCTTGTGATTCACAGCGCCCTTCAGTGGTGTTTATTAATGAGGACTGTTTCATCCATGATGCTTCTAACAGTCAGCACATCAAGCACATCATTAATCAACATCCCAATACGTTATTTATCGTTTTTATGGCAATTGCCAATGTTCATTTTGATGAATATCTATTGGTCAGAAAAAATTTATTGATAAGTTCTAAATCGATTAAACCGGAATCTCTCGACGATATCCTTGGCGATATTCTGAAAAAAGAGACAACGATAACCTCTTTTTTAAATATGCCGACGTTATCATTGAGCCGAACCGAATCGAGTATGTTGCGAATGTGGATGGCAGGTCAGGGAACCATTCAAATCTCTGACCAAATGAATATCAAAGCCAAGACCGTTTCATCGCATAAAGGTAATATTAAACGTAAGATCAAAACGCATAATAAACAGGTTATCTACCATGTCGTCCGACTGACGGATAATGTGACTAATGGTATTTTTGTCAACATGCGCTAACACATTCTGACTGGTGGTTTCCCACCAGTCAGGCTGAATAAGATTACTCTGCTTTCTCCACAAAGATACCGTCCTGATGCCCTGCTTCATTAAAGA
The DNA here is from genome assembly GCF_001743015.1 of Shigella sp. FC1567. Taxonomy (NCBI): domain Bacteria; kingdom Pseudomonadati; phylum Pseudomonadota; class Gammaproteobacteria; order Enterobacterales; family Enterobacteriaceae; genus Shigella; species Shigella sp. FC1567. The sequence continues at coordinate 9,924 of NZ_MIIV01000521.1, read as the reverse complement.
ACCAGATGCCGAGCGGGTAGTCTTCCAGCGAAACCAGGTACATTGTGCCTTCACTAAACTCCTCAACTGCTAGTACCACGCCAGGACGACGCGGACCGCCATCCGTTTTGACTGTTACCCGATCATTCACCTTCATCGTTTTCCTCCTGTGGCTTTGTGCCAGTGTAGAACAATTTCGTTTTTCTGGCAGCGCCAGGCGCGCGCGAGTGCTGATTTTCTCGACGGTCTATACTTAAGAGATGCCAGGCGGACTTAACGACTGGCGGCAACAACAGAGTAACGGTTGCGAGGAAAGATGATGAAAACCGCAAAAGAGTACAGCGATACCGCAAAACGTGAGGTCAGCGTCGATGTCGATGCCCTGCTGGCGGCGATCAATGAAATAAGTTCATCGCAGCCAGAACGATTCTGAACACGTTAGCGTCGATGGACGTGAATATCATACATGGCGTGAATTGGCGGATGCCTTCGAACTGGATATTCATGACTTCAGCGTCTCTGAAGTGAATCGTTGAATGCACAATAAAAAAATCCCGACCCTGAGGGGGTCGGGATGAAACTTGCTTAAGCAAGAAGCACTTAAAAAATTCGTTACACCAGGAAATCTGATGTGTTCATCACCTTATCCGCAATTTTTTTCGCTGACAAGAAAATATTCGCGATATGAATGATTAACGCTACTTATGAATAGAAATGTGACGTGCGTCACCCCTTGGTGGCTCTGGCGTCAACGGGATCGCTCCCGAAAAAATCATCTTTGATTATTTGTGCTGTTTTGAGAATCATCCTGGTAAGGGGAGAACTGCGCGACCATGTTTTCAATTCAACAACCACTACTGGTTTTTAGCGATCTTGATGGCACCCTGCTGGACAGTCATAGTTATGACTGGCAACCGGCTGCCCCCTGGCTCAGCCGTTTACGCGAAGCGAATGTTCCCGTCATTCTCTGTAGCAGTAAAACTTCAGCGGAAATGCTGTACTTGCAAAAAACGTTGGGGTTACAAGGGGTACCACTGATTGCCGAAAATGGCGCAGTGATCCAGCTTGCTGAACAATGGCAGGATATAGACGGTTTTCCACGCATCATCTCAGGTATTAGCCATGGCGAAATCAGCCAGGTTTTAAATACGCTACGCGAGAAAGAACATTTTAAATTCACGACTTTCGATGATGTCGACGATGCAACCATCGCCGAATGGACGGGATTAAGCCGTAGCCAGGCGGCGCTGACGCAGCTGCATGAGGCGTCGGTAACGCTAATCTGGCGCGACAGTGACGAGCGTATGGCACAATTTACCGCTCGTCTGAACGAACTGGGCTTACAGTTTATGCAGGGTGCGCGCTTCTGGCACGTCCTGGATGCCTCTGCCGGAAAAGATCAGGCCGCCAACTGGATTATCGCGACCTATCAACAATTATCAGGCAAACGCCCAACCACACTTGGCCTGGGCGATGGGCCAAACGATGCGCCCTTACTGGAGGTAATGGATTACGCGGTGATTGTGAAAGGGCTAAACCGTGAAGGGGTGCATCTGCATGATGAGGATCCGGCCCGCGTCTGGCGAACGCAGCGTGAAGGACCGGAAGGATGGCGTGAAGGGCTGGACCATTTTTTCTCCGCTCGTTAAGCGTTATCGCTCGCGCATACCCGATTACGCCCGGCCTGTTTAGCGAGATAAAGCCGACGGTCAGCCAGTGACTGGAGTTGTTCAAAATCATAATCACCGGCTTCCTCGCTGCTACTTACCCCCAACGAGGCACTGATGCGTATCGTCGTACTCTTAGCAATCAACATCTCTTTTTCATTTAACTTCAGGCGAATACGTTCTGCGACTTCCGCAGCCTCCGTCAGACTCGCGCCTGGCAGAATCACACAAAACTCCTCACCACCGACCCGCCCGGCAACGTCCTGCGCACGCAAGGAACTGCTAATTAATCCGGCAGCATGAGAAAGAACACGGTCGCCCGCCTGATGACTAAAGCGGTCATTAATCGCTTTAAAATGGTCAAGGTCGACCTGAATGACAGAAAAAGGATGTTGGTGCGTCTGACACAATTTCGCGAGCGGACGAGCTTTTTCAAACAGTGCGCCACGATTATATAAACGGGTTAAGGTGTCGTGCCACGCCTGCCACTGCAACGAGCTTTGCAGAACATACATGTTGCTAACCATCCGGCGAATCACATACCAGGAGATGAGTAACATGGTGGTAAAGAGCGCCCACAGCAGGGTTAATGCAATGCTGATACTGCCGAAATCGCCGCGCACGCCTTCGCTTAGCGTATGGACGCGCACCAGCACACCGTCGAAATGGTCCAGACGTTCCCAGCTAACATAGCGACTGTCCATACGAATGCCGCCCCGCGTGTCATGTTCCATCGCCTGCGCCAGCAAGGCCAGTTCACGAGGATCAAAAATATTCCCTGTTGGATGGTCAGGATTGGAAGAGGTCAAAAATCTCAGCTTACTGTCATAGAGCTGATACTCACCATCGAGGTTTTTATCGATGGCGTTTCTTAAAAATTGCTGCATGGTACGCACGGGAATACTCATCCCCAGCACGCCATACCAGTAGTTATTACTGTCTACCGAACACTGACGGTAACCTGCGGTTCAGTATTGCTGGCGTGTTCCGGTTGCGAAGTAAACCAGCGTACCGCGCGGTGACGATTTTCTCATTGCGAATGGCCGATAAACCAGGGTTGGGTGACATAGCCGTAATAACGCGTTGGTACATTGCGCGTAAACAAGGTCGGCTGCGTCGAAACGTAAAATCCGGCACGCGAGACATACATCGCCTGTTCAACCATCGACGAGGTGTTGTGCGCCAGTCGCAGCAAGTAACCAACTTCCAGTGCAGCGGTAATTTCATTGTCGAGGCTTTCATTTTCGCGAGACAGGAGATTCCCCTCGCTGACTAATGCATCCGATACGCCATTGACTGACAGGGTGCGTCGTCGGTTGAGTTCAATTTGCCAGGCGTGCTCGTCGCGATGCTGTTCGAACTCGGTTACAGCATTACGCAGTGAAGTGAAATCCAGTGGCGCTACGAGAGCTTCGCGCATGCCATTACGCAAAAAGATCAGTTTGTCGACGTTATACTGCAAATGCTTATCGAGCGCGTTGGCTACGTTTTCCAGATGATTACGCTGACTGGAGATATAGGCATCTTCCAGCACTACCACTTCACGCCAGGTCAGCAAGGTGGAAAAAAGCAATACCACGATAAAGCAGAGATTAACGACATGACCAGGCCCCAGGCGGCGTGCGATTTTTTTCAACCAGCTCTGGTTTTCCATTTTTGTCTCGTGCTGCACCCTGACGACTCCCAACCTGCTTTTTTATGATTCTGGCATAACCTGGCGATAGCGTACCGCAAAACAGCGATAATTTTATAATGGTGGCATGATAAGACGCGACTATCATTCATTGCAGGCATTGGCACACCAGGCCGGAAGTGATCCGGCCTGGTGTTAATGATACCCTTTCAAACTTCTTCCGCAGAACGACTCCCCTCCCCCGGAACAAGCTCGGTTTCATGAAAAGCTTCCCGCTTGACCCCGTAACCGTCATACCAACGACACTCAACCATACCGCTGGAGTATCCGGTGACAATCATCCGCGGGCCGCCCTCTTTAACCGTAACTTCCTCACTAACCATAAAGCTCATACTCGCCTCCTTTTTTCGAGTGAAACTTGTTCACCTTAGTTGAAGATGGCGAATTTTGCATAATAGCCTGTGCGAGTATTAATGTGCCTGACCGCGTATTTTCGCTACGGCTTTCACTCCCAGCACCACGATGCCGCCGATGATAAATCCAAGAATCAGATTTAAAACAGTCGGTAATATCATCGCCACCACTGCACTTTGCTGCCCAGCGAAATGTTCAATGGCGTGATGCAGCGGCGCAATACCATGTACCACAATCCCGCCGCCGACGAGGAACATCGCCAGCGTGCCGACAATCGATAACGCTTTCATCAGCCAGGGCGCAATGATCAATAACCCTTTACCTAATGCCTGCATCAGCGCGCTGGATTTTTCCGCCAGCCAATACCCCAGGTCATCAATCTTAACGATAACCCCTACCAGACCGTAGACGCCCACGGTCACTACCAGCGCGATGCCTGAAAGCACCAGCACCTGATTAAGCAACGGCGCTTCGGCCACAATCCCCAGCGTGATGGCGACGATTTCGGCAGACAATATAAAATCGGTACGAATCGCCCCTTTTATTTTGTCCTTTTCAAACTTCAGCGAATCCTGCGCCGCCAGCTTCTCCAGACGCTGCTGGCTCTGCGCCGGATCTTCTTTATGTTTACGCGCCTCCAGCATATGCAGCACTTTCTCTACTCCTTCAAAGCAGAGAAACGCGCCACCAATCATCAACAGAGGCGTAATCGCCCACGGGATAAACGCACTGATGATCAGCGCCAGCGGCACCAGAATCACTTTATTAATCAGCGATCCTTTCGCCACGCCCCAGACCACGGGAAGTTCCCGGTTGGCCCGCACGCCTGAAACTTGTTGCGCATTGAGCGATAAGTCATCCCCTAATACACCGGCGGTTTTCTTCGCCGCCAGTTTGCCCATCACGGAGATATCGTCCAGTAGTGTGGCGATATCATCGAGCAACGTCAGTAAACTACTCCCGGCCAAAAGCATTCCCTCTCATTTTTATTGTTGAAGGGTGTAAGTATGAAGCAAAAACGGCAGCTCTGATACTTGCTTCACAGGTCAACATTTTTTTAACAATCAAGTGCAATTATATCTCTCGCCAGCAGAATGATTTTCACGTTTACTATGAACCACCTTTTTATTTCCACCGTGAGGGATTATGCGTTTCCGCCAGTTGTTACCGCTTTTTGGCGCGCTGTTTGCGTTGTATATCATTTGGGGCTCAACCTATTTTGTCATTCGGATTGGCGTGGAAAGCTGGCCTCCGTTAATGATGGCAGGCGTTCGATTCCTGGCAGCCGGTATTTTATTGATGGCATTTTTGCTACTGCGCGGACACAAGCTCCCCCCGCTACGTCCGCTGCTCAATGCCGCGCTGATTGGCCTGTTATTGCTGGCTGTCGGTAATGGCATGGTGACGGTTGCCGAGCATCAAAATGTTCCTTCCGGCATCGCCGCCGTTGTGGTTGCAACCGTGCCCCTCTTTACCCTGTGCTTCAGCCGCCTGTTTGGCATTAAAACGCGCAAATTGGAATGGGTGGGTATCGCCATTGGGCTTGCCGGAATCATCATGCTCAATAGCGGTGGAAATTTAAGCGGCAATCCGTGGGGCGCGATTCTGATTTTAATCGGCTCGATTAGCTGGGCGTTTGGCTCGGTTTATGGCTCGCGCATTACCTTACCTGTAGGGATGATGGCGGGTGCGATTGAGATGCTGGCGGCAGGCGTGGTGTTAATGATCGCGTCGATGATTGCAGGTGAAAAACTGACGGCGCTCCCTTCCCTTTCAGGCTTCCTTGCGGTCGGCTATCTGGCGCTGTTTGGTTCGATTATCGCCATCAACGCTTATATGTATTTAATCCGTAATGTCAGTCCGGCTCTCGCCACCAGCTACGCCTACGTTAACCCGGTGGTCGCGGTCTTGCTGGGTACGGGACTGGGCGGAGAGACGCTGTCGAAGATTGAATGGCTGGCGCTCGGCGTAATTGTCTTCGCGGTGGTACTGGTCACGTTGGGAAAATATCTCTTCCCGGCAAAACCCGTAGTTGCGCCAGTTATTCAGGACGCATCAAGCGAGTAAATGAATCCCCTGCGTGTCGATCTGCGCGCTGGCACCTTCGCCGCAGATCCACTCTTCCAGACGCTCGGTAAGCGCTTCATCCGTCAGCTTCTCGCGCCCACGTAATGCACACTCCCAGACAATCAGTACGCGCCAGCCGAGTTCCTGCAAACGACTGATATCGCGCGATCGCGTTCAACATTTTTACCTATCTTCTCCAGCCAGAACTCGGTTCGAGTCGCAGGCACTTTAAACAGATAGCAGTGATGATGATGCCAGAAGCAGCCATGGGTAAATATCACGCAGCGATATTCATCAACGACAAAATCCGGGCTTCCGGGCAGACTGGCGTCCTGAACGCGAAACGCCAGGCCCTGCCCGGTTAACAGACTGGCGAGGCGCTTCTCAATCGCCGTATCACGCGTGGCAATCGCGCGCATATTTTTGCTGCGAGTGGCCTTATCGTGAACGTCGGCCATGTTGTGCCTCTTGCTGACGCAACGCCACCGCCTGTTTGATTTTTGGCTCAAGCAGTTTTGCCACCGCGGCAAAGACCGGCACGACCACCGAGTTACCGAACTGGCGATAGGCCTGAGTGTCCGAAACCGGAATGCGGAATTTCGCTTCTCCCGGCGCTTCAAAACCCATTAAGCGCGCGCATTCCCGAGGCGTTAACCGACGTGGACGATGTTGCTGATTCAGCGGATCGTCAAAGTCTTTCTCACCTTTGGCCATATCCCAGCCGCGATCGATTAAAATTTCCGCGCCATCTTTGTAATAACGCGCAGACAGCGTACGCGTGACGCTTTGCGGATTGTTCGGATAAACCATTCCATAACCGAAGCCGTTACCGCGCGCCTGATGTTTTTTCGCATATCGATAGAGGTACTTCCACAGCACCGGCGTCAGGATATATTTCGCCTCGACCATCGGGTCCAACAGCTGCGCCAGCGTCACTCGCTGTGCAGGGAAACATTCGCTGATATCACGCAGAGTAAAATCGGCTTTCAGATTAAGATCGCGACGAAAACCCACCAGCACGATGCGTTCACGGTGCTGCGGCAGAAAATGTTTACCATCGATGATTTTCGGATCGTCCGGCCCGTTATCTTCTGCATCAGCCACGTCATAGCCCAGTTCGTCCAGCATCTGCATGATGATGCGGAACGTTTTACCCTGGTCGTGACTTTTCAGGTTTTTGACGTTTTCGAGCACAAACATCGCCGGACGACGCGCGTCGATAATGCGTACCACATCAAAAAACAGCGTGCCCTGGGTATCGCAGGCAAAACCGTGCGCCCGCCCGAGCGAGTTCTTTTTCGATACGCCAGCCAGCGAAAATGGCTGACAAGGGAAACCGGCCAGTAAAACATCGTGTTCAGGAATGTGTTGACGAATATGTTCCGCCGCCGCCTCATCACTCACGCCTTCTTTATGGCTGAGGGTGATATCGCGGATATCTTCATTAAAATGATGCGTCGCCGGATCGCAATAATGGTTGGCTTTATAAGTGCGTACCGCATGTTTGTTCCATTCGCTGGTAAACACGCATTGTCCGCCAATCGATTCAAAACCGCGACGGATGCCGCCAATTCCGGCAAATAGATCGATAAAGCGAAACGCATAATGCGGATGATGTGCCGGTGGTTTGGGTAACAACGTTTGCAGATGGGCGAACTCTTTCTCACTTAAACGGTGCCATGCCGAGTCATTCGCCAGCGCACGTTTTAAAATTGCCGCGCTCCAGTGATTCTCACCCACACCATTAAGCTGCGCCACCAGCGTTTTAACATCATAAATTTGCAGCAGTTTCTCCAGCATTGCCTGTGCGGCATTCCCGGTGCTGTATGAATCGGTTACTGATATATTTTCCTGCATAGATTTAACCGCCATCTGAGATGGCCGACAGGTTAACATAATTACAGCCATTTAGGGCCACGCGCTTATCCCGCGGGTGAAAACGCATCTATCACCTTGTGATCGACACCTTCATTCTCCCCCGCCAGTTCGGCACTGAGCTTCGCCATAAACTCGACTAAAAAATGCGCGTTGTGCTGCGCCAGCTGCTTGCCTCTTGCGGTTTGCATGGTTTGCGGTAGCTTCAGCAACTTAGTCTGGAAATGATCCAGCGCGTAGCGTTTATCATCAAGCGGGCGATGCTGTGCGAACGGATCTTCACCATCAAACAGCGCCACGCCCAATGCCCCTGAAACGGCAAACACGCGCGCCAGGCCAATCGCCCCCAGGGCTTCCAGCCGATCCGCATCCTGGACGATTTTAGCTTCCGTTGTTAAGGGGGCGATTTGCGCGCTGAAACTGTGAGCGGCAATGACATGACAAACGGCCTCGATTTTCTCCGCCGGAAATTGCTCGAACTCTTCACGGAGCAGGCGACGCGTCTCTTCTGCCGCCAGGATTGAAGAACGCTGCCTTTGCGGATGATTTTTCGCCAGGCTCACAATATCGTGAAAATAACAGGCGGTTAAAATCACCAGCATATCGACATCGTCATCTGCCGCCAGCTTCTGTGCCGTAGCCCAGACGCGGCGAAAATGACACACGTCATGGGCCGCGTCCTGGTGCTGATGATGGTTTTTCAACCAGTTTTCGAACTGTGCCTGCCAGTGTTGTAAGTCCATACGCGCTCCGTTGCCAAAGAGTCGCCACCTTAGCAGTTTTTATTCATAGCGTCTGCTACGTGCGGGACGAGGTCGGGTGTACCAGGCAATGCTGCCTAACAATGCCCCGACCAGAGCCATAAATAAAAATCCGACCAGTGCCCCTAACCACTTTCCCGCGGTAGAGCCTAAATCGCTTTCAAATCCCGACACGGGGGCATCGGGGATCCGGCTCATCACCCAGATGTAACGCGCCATTGCCCAGACGAAATAGCCACACCATGTATAGAAAGCCCACAAAGCCAGTTTGCCGCCAGGGCTGCGAGAGAGTCTCTCTTCCATCTTTGTCGAACCGTATTCCATTTTGAGATAACCCGGAAAATTCAGACTTAGTACTATTATGTGATAAAAGTCACATTTTTCCACATTGGATGAGCCAGTCAAGACTCAATCATTTTTTGAACAAATAGATAAATTTTGCGCAACGGCAGTGAATACAGGAAAAATCGTTTTGAGCGATTTTATTTATCTTTGATATCGGCTTTATTAATTCATTTAATCAATATATTAGCACTGATTACAATTATACCTTTTTATTATTCTGTGTCATGATGCTTCCGTTATTAGCCTTTTATCGTCTTGTTTATATTTTTTGGGCCGGCATGATGCCGGCTTTTTTTTTATGCCTTCATTAATGTGCGCCTGATCACACCAGCCGTTTGGCGCAACAATCATTGATACCCCCTATGTTTCCGCTCAACTCATAACATATTGATATACATTTATAATTTTCATGAATATTTATAATTCATATCTCTGAATTATATTAAATAGATTAGAAACATTTTGAAATCTTTTAAATACATTTGTTGCATGTAATACTTAAAATGAAATGAACTTCATAGAATAGTATCCAAATGTGCTTTTTTTTGGATAACGGCACTTATTGATATATTCATGAAGATTATAATCACAAGGGAATACATAATGAAAAGAAAAGTTCTGGCAATGCTGGTCCCGGCGTTATTAGTTGCTGGCGCAGCAAATGCGGCTGAAATTTACAATAAAGATGGCAATAAAGTTGATTTCTACGGCAAGATGGTTGGCGAACGCCTCTGCAAGGTTCTTTGCTGCCGTTAACCCGTCTGGTTTGGGCATGATACTGATGTAGTCACGCTTTATCGTTTTCACGAAGCTCTCTGCTATTCCGTTACTCTCCGGACTCCGCACCGCCGTGTTCTTCGGTTCAAGTCCCAACATCCGGGCGAACTGGCGTGTTTCATTAGCCCGGTAGCATGAACCATTATCCGTCAGCCACTCCACTTGAAGTGGTCAACAAAAACTGGCCACCGAGTTAGAGTTTTTCCAGTATCGATTTTCCGATTCGTTTGGGGGTAACCCACCGTTATATTCGTGCGGTCTTAGTGCGCTGTAATATCCAACGATATAGTCCGTTATGGCGTGAGCTGCCTCGCTGAAGCTTACGTAACCCACCACCGGCATCCATTCGTTCTTCAGACTCCTGAAGAAGCGTTCCATTGGGCTGTTATCCCAGCAGTTTCCGCGC
>NZ_MIIV01000520.1:0-18828 GCF_001743015.1 Shigella sp. FC1567 | reverse complement strand
TTTCTGGTGCGTACCGGGCTGAGAGGCGGTGTAAGTGAACTGTAGTTGCCATGTTTTACGGCAATGAGAGCAGAGATAGCGCTGATGTCCGGCAGTGCTTTTGCCGTTACGCACCACGCCTTCAGTAGCGGAGCAGGAAGGACATCTGATGGAAATGGAAGCCACGCAAGCACCTTAAAATCACCATCATACACTAAATCAGTAAGTTGGCAGCATTACCAACGACTGGTTCAACATCAAAGAGCGCGGACGCCCGATGGGCTTCTTCAACGCAGCTTCTACCATTGGCGTTGCCGTAAGCCCACCGATTCTGGCGGCGATGATGCTGGTGATGGGCTGGCGCGGGATGTTTATTACCATTGGTGTACTGGGGATTTTTCTCGCCATCGGCTGGTATATGCTCTATCGCAACCGCGAGCACGTAGAACTGACTGCCGTTGAGCAAGCTTATCTCAATGCAGGTAGCGTCAATGCCCGCCGAGATCCGCTCAGTTTTGCCGAATGGCGCAGCCTGTTCCGTAACCGTACAATGTGGGGAATGATGCTCGGATTCAGTGGCATCAACTACACTGCGTGGCTGTATCTGGCCTGGCTTCCTGGTTACCTGCAAACAGCCTATAACCTGGATTTAAAAAGCACAGGGTTGATGACGGCTATCCCTTTCCTGTTTGGGGCTGCCGGGATGCTGGTCAACGGTTACGTTACCGACTGGCTGGTCAAAGGGGGAATGGCTCCGATTAAAAGCCGTAAGATCTGCATTATTGCCGGGATGTTCTGTTCTGCCGCCTTTACGCTGATAGTACCACAAGCGACAACATCCATGACGGCGGTTCTGCTGATTGGCATGGCACTGTTCTGTATTCACTTTGCCGGAACATCCTGCCGGGGCTTGATCCACGTCGCAGTTGCTTCTCGCATGACTGCGTCGGTGGGCAGTATCCAGAACTTTGCCAGCTTCATCTGCGCCTCTTTTGCGCCGATCATTACTGGTTTTATTGTTGATACCACCCACTCATTCCGTCTGGCACTAATCATCTGCGGTTGCGTCACCGCAGCGGGGGCACTGGCGTACATCTTCCTGGTTCGTCAGCCGATCAACGACCCACGTAAAGATTAATCTCCTTATGCCCGATAACATTTTGCTTATCGGGCATTTTCATGGCGATTAAAATGTTTCCCAGTTCTCCTCGCTATCTGCCACGGCCATTTTACGCGGCGCAGCTGGCGTCACGGTTTTTACCACAGCCGATGTTTCACGCTGCTGTTGCTGAATCCGGAACACTGCCACTGCTTCGGTCAGGCGACTGGCCTGCTCTTCCAGCGCGGCGGCGGCAGCGGCAGACTCTTCCACCAGCGCGGCGTTCTGTTGAGTTACCCGGTCCATCTCAGCAACCGCTAAGCCAACCTGATCGATACCACGGCTCTGCTCATCAGAAGCAGAAGCAATTTCGCCCATAATGTCCGTCACGCGGGTCACGGCGCTGACAATCTCCGCCATTGTTTCCCCGGCGCTTTCGACCAGCGTAGAGCCAACATCCACTTTCCCCACCGAGTCTTCAATCAGGCTTTTAATTTCACGAGCCGCCTGGGCGCTGCGCTGGGCCAGATTACGCACTTCTCCCGCGACCACCGCAAAACCGCGCCCTTGCTCACCCGCACGCGCAGCCTCAACCGCCGCGTTCAAAGCCAGAATATTGGTCTGGAAGGCAATGCCGTCAATTACGCTGATAATATCGGCGATTTTCTGCGAACTGGTGGAGATATCGCGCATAGTCTGCACCACGTTATCTACCACTTTGCCGCCGCGTTGCGCCGTTTCAGAAGCACTTAACGCCAGATGGCTGGCCTGGCGCGCATTTTCGGCGTTCTGCTTCACCGTTGCGGTCAGTTGCTCCATGCTGGCTGCCGTCTCTTCCAGCGAAGCGGCCTGTTGCTCGGTGCGCGAAGAGAGATCGTTATTGCCGGTGGCGATTTCGCTGGCACCGCTATAGATGGCATTGGCCCCGTTGCGCACATCACCGACGGTACGCATCAGCTCTCCCTGCATATGGCGCAAACTCTCTGCCAGTTGCCCCATCTCATTAGAGCCATCCACCTCAATCGGTTTCACCAGATCGCCGCCTGCAATATGACGAATGCTGTCAATCAGGCGATTCATTGGCGCTACCAGCGAGGCTTTAATACCGAACCAGACGGCGAAGATGACCGCCAGTACGACGATCATCACGCCCACCAGAATCCACATCGCCTGGCTGTAGGAGGCATTGTTATCGCTGACGGCGATATCATAGAGCCGATCGTTTTGCTCCATGTAAGCCACATACTGCTTCTCGAAACCGTCCTGATATCCCTGGGTCGGCTGATCAAAGAACTCGTTGATTTTGCCTGCACCTAACAGTTGGATCAGCTCCGCCAGCGCATTGTGATAAATATCGTAATTACGTTTGATCTCTGCCGCTGCGGCGGTGCTCTGACGCGGGTCACGCGGCAACGCTTCGTAATCCGCCCAGTTTTTTTCCGCCTGTTTCAGCGAAATACTGGCACTCTGCATCAGCTCAGCAACGGTTGAACCGCTACCAATATTATTCTGATCCATCATGTAGCGGATACCCGCGCGGTTGAGGGTGTTACGCGTCTGCAACAACGCGACCCAGCTGCCATTCAGCGTGGATTGCTGCTGGCGAATGGTTTGTAAAACAGTGAAATTTTCTTTGTCATTCTTTAAGGCATTAAAGAACAGACCGCCTGATGTCAGTTGTAAAAGGCCAAAAACGGCCAAAACCAGCAGTAAGCTGGTCACGATCTTGATACGTTTTAACATGGTTTCTCTTTCCTGTGGACCGATGCAAGATTTTCGGCTTGGAAAGCAAAAACTTTATGAAAAGGTGTAACCCGCCATCCATGGAAAAACCAGGCGCTGGTTATCAGATACTAAAAAGTTATTCATTATCGCCCGGGATGGCTTCTTGTCGGGAATTGCCCAGAGCAATAAATTCCTCTAACAGATGGGTTAACTGTTGCATTTTCTCGGCAGTAAACTGAGCTTCAATCTGCCGATAGGCTTCTTCAATCTGTGTCTGAGCGCGGTTATACAGCGCCTGCCCCTCTTTGGTTAGCGAGATATAGAGCTTCCGCTGATCATTGATCGGCTTTAATCGCAACACTAAACCGTCGCGTTCCATCCGCGTGAGAATCCCGGTCAGGCTTGGGCGCAAAATGCAGGCGCGATACGCCAGATCGTGAAAATCCATTGATGGGCTTTCCGCCAGAATACGCACGATGCGCCACTGTTGCTCAGTCAAATTATGCCGTTTAACGATTGGGCGAAAATAACTCATCGCCGCTTCTCGCGCCTGGAGCAACGCAATGGTTAGTGAGTCGTGCATTATCTTTCCCCTGAAAAATTCAAAATCATTAATATAGAAACAGTTAATCGTCACGTTACCGGGACTGCGCTGCCCCTGCAATTCCTGATTTTATCAAAATTGATGATATTTTATTAACTTACTGATATTTAATATTTTATTATCTTTAAATGTAAATAGTTTGTTAATTAGATCACATTTACATCACTTACTTTTGCCAAACTACGCAATCGGGAATAAAAGCAATCATTAACATATTAATGATTAAGATAATCGAATCCGAGGAGTGGTAATGAAAGGCACTATCTTCGCCGTAGCGTTGAACCATCGCAGCCAACTTGATGCATGGCAGGAAGCGTTCCAGCAATCCCCCTACAAAGCCCCGCCTAAAACTGCGGTCTGGTTTATTAAACCGCGCAATACGGTGATTGGTTGCGGTGAACCGATTCCCTTTCCACAGGGTGAAAAGGTACTGAGCGGTGCGACTGTTGCGCTGATTGTGGGAAAAACGGCGACGAAAGTACGTGAAGAAGATGCGGCAGAGTACATCGCCGGATATGCGCTGGCTAACGACGTCAGCCTGCCGGAAGAGAGCTTTTACCGCCCGGCAATCAAAGCAAAATGTCGTGATGGATTCTGCCCCATTGGCGAAACCGTGGCTCTCAGCAATGTCGATAATCTGACCATCTATACCGAGATCAACGGGCGTCCTGCCGATCACTGGAATACCGCCGATTTACAACGTAACGCCGCGCAGTTGCTGAGCGCCCTGAGCGAATTTGCCACGCTGAATCCAGGCGACGCCATTCTGCTCGGCACGCCACAGGCGCGCGTGGAAATACAGCCAGGCGATCGCGTTCGTGTTCTCGCAGAAGGTTTCCCGCCGCTGGAAAATCCGGTAGTGGACGAACGTGAAGTGACCACGCGCAAGAGCTTCCCAACGCAGCCACACCCGCACGGCACGCTGTTTGCCCTCGGCCTGAACTACGCCGACCACGCCAGCGAACTGGAATTTAAGCCACCGGAAGAACCGCTGGTATTCCTGAAAGCGCCAAATACCCTCACTGGCGATAACCAGACCTCCGTGCGTCCAAACAATATTGAATACATGCACTATGAAGCGGAGCTGGTGGTAGTTATTGGCAAACAGGCGCGTAACGTCAGCGAAGCCGATGCCATGGATTATGTCGCGGGCTACACCGTGTGTAACGACTACGCCATTCGTGACTATCTGGAAAACTGCTACCGCCCTAACCTGCGGGTAAAAAGCCGCGACGGACTGACGCCGATGCTTTCAACCATCGTGCCGAAAGAGGCGATCCCGGACCCGCATAATCTGACCCTTCGCACCTTCGTCAACGGCGAGTTACGCCAGCAAGGCACCACCGCCGATCTGATCTTCAGCGTGCCCTTCCTGATCGCCTACTTAAGTGAATTTATGACCCTGAATCCGGGCGACATGATCGCCACCGGCACACCCAAAGGCTTATCTGACGTGGTGCCTGGCGATGAAGTAGTGGTGGAAGTAGAAGGCGTGGGCCGCCTGGTGAACCGAATTGTGAGTGAGGATACAGCGAAATGAAAAAAGTAAATCATTGGATCAACGGCAAAAATGTTGCAGGTAACGACTACTTCCAGACCACCAATCCGGCAACGGGTGAAGTGCTGGCGGATGTGGCCTCTGGCGGTGAAGCGGAGATCAATCAGGCGGTAGCGGCAGCGAAAGAGGCGTTCCCGAAATGGGCCAATCTGCCGATGAAAGAGCGTGCGCGCCTGATGCGCCGTCTGGGCGATCTGATCGACCAGAACGTGCCAGAGATCGCCGCGATGGAAACCGCGGACACCGGCCTGCCGATCCATCAGACCAAAAATGTGTTGATCCCACGCGCTTCCCACAACTTTGAATTTTTCGCGGAAGTCTGCCAGCAGATGAACGGCAAGACCTATCCGGTTGACGACAAGATGCTCAACTACACGCTGGTGCAGCCGGTGGGCGTTTGTGCGCTGGTATCGCCGTGGAACGTACCGTTTATGACCGCCACATGGAAGGTCGCGCCGTGTCTGGCGCTGGGCAATACCGCGGTACTGAAAATGTCGGAACTCTCCCCGCTGACCGCTGACCGCCTGGGTGAGCTGGCGCTGGAAGCCGGTATTCCGGCAGGCGTGCTGAACGTGGTACAGGGCTACGGCGCAACCGCAGGGGATGCGCTGGTTCGTGATCATGACGTACGTGCCGTGTCGTTCACCGGCGGTACGGCCACCGGGCGCAACATCATGAAAAACGCCGGGCTGAAAAAATACTCCATGGAACTGGGCGGTAAATCGCCGGTGCTGATTTTTGAAGATGCCGATATTGAACGCGCGCTGGACGCCGCCCTGTTCACCATCTTCTCGATCAACGGCGAACGCTGCACCGCCGGTTCACGCATCTTTATTCAGCAAAGCATCTACCCGGAATTCGTTAAACGCTTTGCCGAACGCGCCAACCGTCTGCGCGTGGGCGATCCGAACGATCCGAATACCCAGGTTGGCGCGCTTATCAGCCAGCAGCACTGGGAAAAAGTCTCCGGCTATATCCGTCTCGGCATTGAAGAAGGCGCCACCCTGCTGGCGGGCGGCCCGGATAAACCGTCTGACCTGCCTGCACACCTGAAAGGCGGCAACTTCCTGCGCCCAACGGTGCTGGCAGACGTTGATAACCGTATGCGAGTCGCCCAAGAAGAGATTTTCGGGCCGGTCGCCTGCCTGCTGCCGTTTAAAGACGAAGCTGAAGGCTTACGCCTGGCAAACGACGTGGAGTACGGCCTCGCGTCGTACATCTGGACACAGGATGTCAGCAAAGTGTTACGCCTGGCGCGTGGCATTGAAGCTGGCATGGTGTTCGTCAACACCCAGAACGTGCGTGACCTGCGCCAGCCATTTGGCGGCGTAAAAGCCTCCGGCACCGGGCGTGAAGGCGGTGAGTACAGCTTCGAAGTGTTCGCGGAAATGAAGAACGTCTGCATTTCCATGGGCGACCATCCAATTCCGAAATGGGGAGTCTGATATGGGTAAGTTAGCGTTAGCCGCCAAGATCACGCACGTACCGTCGATGTATCTCTCTGAACTGCCAGGGAAAAACCACGGTTGCCGCCAGGGCGCGATCGACGGGCATAAAGAGATCAGCAAGCGTTGCCGGGAAATGGGCGTCGATACCATTATCGTTTTCGATACCCACTGGCTGGTCAACAGTGCTTATCACATCAACTGTGCAGACCATTTTGAAGGCGTCTACACCAGCAACGAGCTGCCGCATTTTATCCGCGATATGACCTACAACTACGAGGGCAACCCGGAGTTGGGGCAGCTTATTGCCGATGAAGCCTTAAAGCTCGGCGTGCGGGCAAAAGCGCACAACATTCCCAGCCTGAAACTGGAATACGGCACGCTGGTGCCGATGCGCTACATGAATGAAGACAAGCACTTCAAAGTGGTCTCCATTTCGGCTTTCTGCACGGTTCACGATTTTGCCGACAGCCGCAAGCTGGGCGAAGCGATTCTGAAAGCGATCGAACAGTACGACGGCACCGTGGCGGTCCTTGCCAGCGGTTCGTTATCGCACCGCTTTATTGACGATCAGCGTGCAGAAGAAGGGATGAACAGCTACACCCGCGAGTTCGACCGCCAGATGGACGAGCGCGTGGTGAAGTTGTGGCGCGAAGGCCAGTTCAAAGAGTTCTGCAATATGCTGCCGGAGTACGCCGACTACTGCTACGGCGAAGGCAATATGCACGACACGGTGATGCTGCTGGGGATGCTCGGCTGGGATAAATACGACGGCAAGGTGGAGTTTATCACCGAGCTATTCCCAAGCTCTGGCACCGGTCAGGTTAACGCTGTTTTCCCGCTTCCCGCGTAAGGACGTTTTATGCCGCACTTTATCGTTGAATGCAGTGACAACATCCGCGAAGAAGCCGACCTGCCGGGGTTGTTCGCCAAAGTGAATCCGACGCTGGCAGCCACGGGTATTTTTCCGCTGGCGGGTATTCGCAGCCGCGTGCATTGGGTCGATACCTGGCAGATGGCCGACGGGCAGCGTGATTATGCCTTCGTGCATATGACGTTGAAAATCGGCGCAGGTCGCAGCCTGGAAAGCCGTCAGCAGGCGGGTGAAATGCTGTTTGAACTGATTAAAACGCACTTCGCCGCCCTGATGGAGAGCCGCCTGCTGGCGTTGTCGTTTGAGATTGAAGAGCTGCATCCGACGCTGAATTTTAAACAAAACAACGTGCACGCATTGTTTAAGTAGCGCGCAGATTGCCCGGTGGCGCTGCGCTTACCGGGCCTACAAAACCCCAAACCGTACACCGTAGGCCGGATAAGGCGCAGCCGCATCCGGCAATGCCACAGGATATCGCTATGTTCGATAAACACACCCACACCCTGATCGCCCAGCGTCTGGATCAGGCAGAAAAACAGCGCGAACAGATCCGCGCGATCTCGCTGGATTACCCAGAGATCACCATCGAAGACGCTTACGCGGTGCAGCGCGAATGGGTTCGCCTGAAAATCGCCGAAGGCCGTACGCTGAAAGGCCACAAAATCGGTCTGACCTCAAAAGCAATGCAGGCCAGCTCGCAGATCAGCGAACCAGATTACGGTGCCCTGCTGGATGACATGTTCTTCCACGATGGCAGCGATATCCCGACCGATCGCTTTATCGTGCCGCGCATTGAAGTGGAGCTGGCTTTCGTGCTGGCAAAACCGCTGCGTGGGCCAAACTGCACGCTGTTCGACGTCTACAACGCCACGGACTACGTGATCCCGCGCTGGAGCTGATCGACGCTCGCTGCCACAACATCGATCCGGAAACCCAGCGCCCGCGCAAAGTGTTCGACACCATTTCTGATAACGCCGCCAACGCCGGGGTGATCCTCGGTGGTCGTCCGATCAAACCAGACGAACTGGATCTGCGTTGGATCTCCGCCCTGATGTATCGCAATGGCGTGATTGAAGAAACCGGCGTCGCCGCTGGCGTGCTGAATCATCCGGCAAACGGCGTGGCCTGGCTGGCGAACAAACTCGCACCGTATGACGTACAACTGGAAGCCGGGCAAATCATTCTCGGTGGTTCGTTCACCCGCCCGGTTCCGGCGCGTAAGGGCGACACCTTCCACGTCGATTACGGCAACATGGGTTCCATTAGCTGCCGCTTTGTTTAAGGAGAGAACGATGGAAAACAGCTTTAAAGCGGCGCTGAAAGCAGGCCGTCCGCAGATCGGATTATGGCTGGGGCTGAGTAGCAGCTACAGCGCAGAGTTACTGGCCGGAGCAGGATTCGACTGGTTGTTGAGCGACGGTGAGCACGCGCCGAATAACGTGCAAACCGTGCTCACCCAGCTACAGGCGATTGCGCCCTACCCCAGCCAGCCGGTAGTACGTCCGTCGTGGAACGATCCGGTGCAAATCAAACAACTGCTGGACGTCGGCACACAAACCTTGCTGGTGCCGATGGTACAAAACGCTGACGAAGCCCGTGAAGCGGTACGCGCCACCCGTTATCCCCCCGCCGGTATTCGCGGTGTGGGCAGTGCGCTGGCCCGCGCCTCGCGCTGGAATCGTATTCCTGATTACCTGCAAAAAGCCAACGATCAAATGTGCGTGCTGGTGCAGATCGAAACGCGTGAGGCAATGAAGAACTTACCGCAGATTCTGGACGTGGAAGGCGTCGACGGCGTGTTTATCGGCCCGGCGGATCTGAGCGCCGATATGGGTTATGCCGGTAATCCGCAGCACCCGGAAGTACAGGCCGCCATTGAGCAGGCGATCGTGCAGATCCGTGAATCGGGCAAAGCGCCGGGGATCCTGATCGCCAATGAGCAACTGGCAAAACGCTATCTGGAACTGGGCGCGCTGTTTGTCGCCGTCGGCGTTGACACCACCCTGCTCGCCCGCGCCGCTGAAGCGCTGGCAGCACGGTTTGGTGCGCAGGCCACCGCCGTGAAGCCCGGCGTGTATTAATGCCGGATGCGCTGCACTTATCCGGCCTACACTCGCACCAAACCGTAGGCCGGATAAGGCGTTTACGCCGCATCCGGCAAAAAGCCGTACCAAATCGCGGACCGGATAAGGCGTTACGCCGCATCCGCCATAAACCTTGTCGTACCCTACAAAAATCCCATTAGAGGAAGAAAAATGAGCGACACCTCACCTGCCATACCGGAGAGTATCGATCCGGCGAATCAGCATAAAGCGCTGACTGCCGGACAACAGGCGGTTATTAAGAAGCTATTTCGCCGCCTGATCGTCTTTCTGTTCGTGCTGTTTATCTTCTCGTTCCTTGATCGCATCAACATCGGCTTTGCCGGACTCACGATGGGACGCGACCTCGGTCTGAGCGCCACCATGTTTGGCCTCGCTACCACCCTGTTCTATGCCGCTTATGTCATCTTCGGCATTCCCAGCAACATTATGCTGAGTATTGTCGGTGCGCGGCGCTGGATCGCCACCATCATGGTGCTCTGGGGCATCGCCTCTACTGCCACCATGTTTGCCACTGGCCCCACCAGCTTGTACGTACTGCGTATACTGGTTGGCATTACCGAAGCCGGCTTTCTGCCTGGTATTCTGCTGTATTTAACCTTCTGGTTTCCGGCCTATTTCCGCGCCCGTGCCAACGCCTTGTTTATGGTAGCAATGCCGGTAACGACAGCGTTGGGCTCGATCGTTTCCGGCTACATTTTGTCGCTGGATGGCGTCATGGCATTAAAAGGCTGGCAGTGGCTGTTTTTGCTGGAAGGCTTCCCGTCGGTATTACTCGGCGTCATGGTGTGGTTCTGGCTTGATGACTCACCGGACAAAGCTAAGTGGCTGACGAAAGAAGACAAAAAATGCCTGCAAGAGATGATGGATAACGATCGTCTGACGCTGGTTCAGCCAGAGGGAGCCATCAGCCACCACGCCATGCAACAACGCAGTATGTGGCGGGAGATCTTCACTCCGGTGGTGATGATGTATACCCTGGCGTATTTCTGCCTGACCAACACACTTAGTGCGATCAGCATCTGGACACCGCAGATCCTGCAAAGTTTTAATCAGGGCAGCAGTAATATCACCATCGGCCTGCTGGCCGCCGTACCGCAGATTTGTACCATTCTCGGGATGGTCTACTGGAGCCGTCACTCAGATCGCCGCCAGGAACGAAGGCATCACACCGCCCTTCCTTATTTGTTCGCTGCCGCAGGTTGGTTACTGGCTTCGGCAACTGATCACAACATGATCCAGATGCTGGGGATCATTATGGCTTCGACCGGATCATTCAGCGCAATGGCGATTTTCTGGACAACACCGGATCAGTCCATCAGCCTGCGGGCACGAGCGATCGGTATTGCGGTGATCAACGCCACTGGCAACATTGGTTCAGCGTTAAGTCCGTTTATGATCGGCTGGTTGAAAGATTTGACCGGCAGCTTTAACAGTGGATTGTGGTTTGTTGCCGCGCTGCTGGTGATTGGTGCGGGGATTATCTGGGCGATTCCAATGCAGTCCTCCCGTCCGCGAGCGACCCCGTAAGGAACGACGATGTGTGACCGTCAGATTGCCAATATTGATATCAGCAAAGAGTACGATGAAAGCCTGGGCACGGACGATGTGCATTATCAGTCGTTCGCCCGCATGGCGGCATTTTTTGGCCGCCATATGCTGCCACATCGCCACGAACAGTACTTTCAGATGCATTTCCTCAATAGCGGACAGATTGAGCTACAGCTTGACGATCATCGCTACTCGGTGGAAGCGCCCCTGTTTGTCCTGACGCCGCCGTCAGTACCTCATGCGTTTATTACGGAGTCTGACGCCGACGGTCATGTGTTGACGGTACGGGAAGATCTGATCTGGCCCCTGCTGGAAGTTCTTTATCCGGGCACTCGGGAAACCTTCGGCCTGCCGGGGGCCTGTCACTGGCAGATAAACCCGACGAACTGGCGGCGCTGGAACACTATTGGCAACTGATAGAGCGGGAATCGGTGGAACAACTGCCTGGACGGGAACACACCCTGACGTTACTGGCACAGGCAGTGTTCACCCTACTGCTGCGTAACGCAAAACTCGACGACCATGCCGCCAGCGGGATGCGCGGAGAATTAAAACTGTTCCAGCGTTTTAATATGCTGATTGAAAGCCATTTTCATCAGCACTGGACAGTACCGGATTACGCTAACGAACTGCATATCACCGAATCACGACTCACGGACATCTGCCGTCGCTTTGCCAACCGTCCGCCAAAACGGTTGATTTTCGACAGGCAGCTGCGAGAAGCCAAGCGGCTGCTGCTGTTTTCTGATAACGCCGTGAACAATATTGCCTGGCAACTCGGTTTTAAGGATCCGGCTTATTTTGCGCGCTTTTTTAATCGCTTAGTCGGTTGCTCGCCCAGTGCTTATCGCGCCAAAAAAGTACCTGTGACGTGAAAATCCCTTAGCCTTAACGGGAAACCAGGCACCACCTGCTATTCCCCTTTCTCCGCCTAGAGCAAGGGGATTTAGTAACGTCAAAAATCGCTAAAAGCGACCTCGATCACAAAACCGTACCCGACCTGAAAAGTACCAGCCATTGTCCCAAAAGTCTCTTCCCGTAATCGCCCCTGCAAGCTTTAATTGAATAACAAAAACAACACACAAAATTAACAATCGTATTCCGATTAATACTGTAGAGGTCGACATGAAACCAGAAGATTTCCGCGCCAGTACCCAACGTCCGTTCACCGGGGAAGAGTATCTGAAAAGCCTGCAGGATGGTCGCGAGATCTATATCTATGGCGAGCGAGTGAAAGACGTCACTACTCATCCGGCATTTCGTAATGCGGCAGCGTCTGTTGCCCAACTGTACGACGCGCTACACAAACCGGAGATGCAGGACTCTCTGTGCTGGAACACCGACACCGGCAGCGGCGGCTATACCCATAAATTCTTCCGCGTGGCGAAAAGTGCCAACGACCTGCGCCAGCAACGCGATGCCATCGCTGAGTGGTCACGCCTGAGCTATGGCTGGATGGGCCGTACCCCAGACTACAAAGCTGCTTTCGGTTGCGCACTGGGCGCGAATCCGGGCTTTTACGGTCAGTTCGAGCAGAACGCCCGTAACTGGTACACCCGTATTCAGGAAACTGGCCTCTACTTTAACCACGCGATTGTTAACCCACCGATCGATCGTCATTTGCCGACCGATAAAGTAAAAGACGTTTACATCAAGCTGGAAAAAGAGACTGACGCCGGGATTATCGTCAGCGGTGCGAAAGTGGTTGCCACCAACTCGGCGCTGACTCACTACAACATGATTGGCTTCGGCTCGGCACAAGTGATGGGCGAAAACCCGGACTTCGCACTGATGTTCGTTGCGCCAATGGATGCCGATGGCGTAAAATTAATCTCTCGCGCCTCTTATGAGATGGTCGCGGGTGCTACCGGCTCGCCATACGACTACCCGCTCTCCAGCCGCTTCGATGAGAACGATGCGATTCTGGTGATGGATAACGTGCTGATCCCATGGGAAAACGTACTGATCTACCGCGATTTCGATCGCTGCCGTCGCTGGACAATGGAAGGCGGTTTTGCCCGTATGTATCCGCTGCAAGCCTGTGTGCGCCTGGCAGTGAAATTAGACTTCATTACAGCACTGCTGAAAAAATCACTCGAATGTACCGGCACCCTGGAGTTCCGTGGTGTACAGGCCGATCTCGGTGAAGTGGTGGCGTGGCGCAACACCTTCTGGGCATTGAGTGACTCGATGTGTTCTGAAGCGACGCCGTGGGTCAACGGGGCTTATTTACCGGATCATGCCGCACTGCAAACCTATCGCGTACTGGCACCAATGGCCTACGCGAAGATCAAAAACATTATCGAACGCAACGTTACCAGTGGCCTGATCTATCTCCCTTCCAGTGCCCGTGACCTGAACAATCCGCAGATCGACCAGTATCTGGCGAAGTATGTGCGCGGTTCGAATGGTATGGATCACGTCCAGCACATCAAGATCCTCAAACTGATGTGGGACGCCATTGGCAGCGAGTTTGGTGGTCGCCACGAACTGTATGAAATCAACTACTCCGGTAGCCAGGATGAGATTCGCCTGCAGTGTCTGCGCCAGGCACAAAGCTCCGGCAATATGGACAAGATGATGGCGATGGTTGATCGCTGCCTGTCGGAATACGACCAGAACGGCTGGACTGTGCCGCACTTGCACAACAACGACGATATCAACATGCTGGATAAGCTGCTGAAATAACGCAGCAGGAGGTTAAGATGCAATTAGATGAACAGCGCCTGCGCTTTCGTGACGCGATGGCCAGCCTGTCGGCAGCGGTAAATATTATCACCACCGAGGGCGACGCCGGACAATGCGGGATTACGGCAACGGCCGTCTGCTCGGTCACGGATACACCACCATCGCTGATGGTGTGCATTAACGCCAACAGTGCGATGAACCCGGTTTTTCAGGGCAACGGTAAGTTGTGCGTCAACGTCCTCAACCATGAGCAGGAACTGATGGCACGCCACTTCGCGGGCATGACAGGCATGGCGATGGAAGAGCGTTTTAGCCTCTCATGCAGGCAAAAAGGTCCGCTGGCGCAGCCGGTGCTGAAAGGTTCGCTGGCCAGTCTTGAAGGTGAGATCCGCGATGTGCAGGCAATTGGCACACATCTGGTGTATCTGGTGGAGATTAAAAACATCATCCTCAGTGCAGAAGGTCACGGACTTATCTACTTTAAACGCCGTTTCCATCCAGTGATGCTGGAAATGGAAGCTGCGATTTAAGCTCCAGCCCCTTCACGTATTCGTCGAAGGGGCATTTTTATTGTGATCTCAATCACATATCCACCCGATGAATAATTCTTGCCCAACCGCTCACCGCCATTCCTGACCGCTTACGTCCCTAAAATAACCACTCAGTTATTTACCTTACTTTACGCGCGCGTAACTCTGGCAACATCACTGCAGGATAGCGGTCAATTTACCTCCTCAAACGCAACGCAAACCTAGAACGGCTTCGGCCTATGATTAACAAATTACTCTATGAATTTTGGTTTGCAGGAAGGCAGCAAGTGAGTGAATCCCCGGGAGCTTACAACAGTAAGTGACAGAGGTGAACGAACGCAGCTGCCGCACCTGTAAGCCAAAAGACGACGAGTAAAATGCCAGGTTTTACTATGGATACGAAAAAACTATTCAAGCACATACCCTGGGTGATTCTCGGAATCATCGGTGCATTCTGCCTCGCGGTAGTTGCATTACGTCGGGGGGAGCACGTCAGCGCCCTGTGGATCGTGGTCGCCTCTGTGTCGGTGTATCTGGTGGCGTATCGCTACTACAGTCTGTACATCGCCCAGAAGGTGATGAAACTCGACCCCACGCGCGCGACGCCTGCGGTTATTAACAACGACGGTCTGAACTACGTTCCGACCAACCGTTACGTGTTGTTTGGTCACCACTTCGCCGCTATCGCCGGTGCCGGTCCGCTGGTTGGTCCGGTGCTCGCCGCGCAGATGGGCTACCTGCCTGGCACGCTGTGGCTGCTGGCGGGGGTAGTACTGGCCGGTGCGGTTCAGGACTTTATGGTGCTGTTTATCTCCTCTCGCCGTAACGGCGCATCTCTCGGTGAGATGATCAAAGAAGAGATGGGACCAGTACCGGGGACTATCGCGCTGTTTGGCTGTTTCTTAATCATGATCATCATCCTCGCCGTTCTGGCGCTGATTGTGGTTAAAGCCCTGGCCGAAAGTCCGTGGGGTGTCTTCACCGTTTGCTCAACCGTACCGATTGCGCTGTTTATGGGTATCTACATGCGCTTTATCCGTCCGGGGCGTGTAGGTGAAGTTTCTGTTATTGGTATCGTGCTGCTGGTTGCCTCTATCTATTTCGGTGGCGTGATTGCTCACGATCCGTACTGGGGTCCGGCACTGACCTTTAAAGACACCACCATTACCTTCGCGCTGATTGGCTATGCGTTTGTTTCCGCACTGCTGCCGGTGTGGCTGATCCTCGCACCGCGCGACTATCTGGCAACCTTCCTGAAAATCGGCGTTATCGTCGGCCTGGCGCTGGGTATCGTGGTACTGAACCCGGAACTGAAAATGCCTGCAATGACCCAGTACATTGACGGTACTGGCCCGCTGTGGAAAGGCGCTCTGTTCCCGTTCCTGTTCATCACCATCGCCTGTGGTGCGGTATCTGGCTTCCACGCGCTGATCTCTTCCGGTACGACGCCGAAATTGCTGGCTAACGAAACCGACGCGCGTTTCATTGGCTACGGCGCAATGCTGATGGAATCCTTCGTGGCGATTATGGCGCTGGTTGCTGCGTCCATCATCGAACCGGGTCTTTACTTCGCGATGAATACCCCGCCTGCTGGCCTTGGCATCACCATGCCTAACCTGCATGAAATGGGTGGCGAGAACGCGCCGATCATCATGGCGCAGCTGAAAGACGTTACCGCACACGCGGCGGCGACCGTCAGCTCCTGGGGCTTCGTGATTTCGCCAGAGCAGATCCTGCAAACCGCGAAAGACATTGGTGAGCCTTCTGTCCTGAACCGTGCAGGTGGCGCGCCGACGCTGGCGGTAGGTATCGCTCACGTGTTCCACAAAGTGCTGCCGATGGCTGACATGGGCTTCTGGTATCACTTCGGTATTCTGTTCGAAGCCCTGTTCATCCTGACCGCGCTGGATGCGGGTACTCGTTCTGGCCGCTTTATGCTGCAAGACCTGCTGGGTAACTTCATCCCGTTCCTGAAAAAAACCGACTCTCTGGTTGCCGGTATCATCGGTACTGCGGGCTGTGTGGGTCTGTGGGGCTACCTGCTGTATCAGGGCGTGGTCGATCCGCTGGGCGGCGTTAAGAGCCTGTGGCCGCTGTTCGGTATTTCCAACCAGATGCTGGCAGCCGTAGCGCTGGTACTGGGCACCGTTGTGCTGATTAAGATGAAGCGCACCCAATACATCTGGGTAACTGTTGTTCCGGCTGTATGGCTGCTTATCTGCACCACCTGGGCGCTGGGTCTGAAACTGTTCAGCACCAACCCGCAGATGGAAGGCTTCTTCTACATGGCAAGCCAGTACAAAGAGAAGATTGCTAACGGTACTGACCTGACGGCGCAGCAGATTGCCAACATGAACCACATCGTTGTGAACAACTACACCAACGCAGGCCTGAGTATTCTGTTCCTGATTGTGGTGTACAGCATCATCTTCTACGGTTTCAAAACCTGGCTTGCGGTGCGTAACAGCGACAAACGTACTGACAAAGAAACTCCGTACGTTCCAATCCCGGAAGGCGGCGTGAAGATCTCTTCGCACCACTAACCGGTTGCCGGATGCGCTGCGCGTATCGGCCTACAAAGTGTCTATCGTAGGCCGGATAAGGCGTTTACGCCGCATCCGGCAAATCCCTAGCCCGGACCTTCCGGGCTTTACGCATATCTGGAAGGCAAAATGTTTGGTAACTTAGGACAGGCAAAAAAATATCTCGGCCAGGCGGCGAAGATGTTGATTGGCATTCCAGACTACGACAACTACGTCGAGCATATGAAGACCAACCATCCCGACAAGCCGTACATGAGCTATGAAGAATTCTTCCGCGAACGCCAGAACGCGCGCTACGGCGGCGATGGTAAAGGCGGTATGCGCTGTTGTTAATGGAGAGAGCATGAACCCGATTGCAGTTACCCTACTCACCGGTTTTTTAGGCGCGGGCAAAACCACCCTGCTGCGCCATATTCTTAACGAACAACACGGCTACAAGATTGCCGTGATTGAAAACGAATTCGGCGAAGTCTCCGTTGATGATCAACTGATTGGCGACCGCGCCACGCAGATCAAAACGCTGACCAACGGCTGCATCTGCTGTTCGCGCTCCAACGAGCTGGAAGACGCACTACTCGACCTGCTGGATAATCTCGACAAGGGCAATATTCAGTTCGACCGTCTGGTCATTGAATGCACCGGCATGGCCGATCCCGGCCCGATTATTCAGACCTTCTTCTCCCATGAGATTTTATGCCAGCGCTACCTGCTGGACGGGGTGATTGCGCTGGTGGATGCGGTACATGCCGATGAGCAGATGAACCAGTTCACCATCGCCCAGTCCCAGGTTGGCTACGCCGACCGTATTCTGCTGACGAAAACCGACGTCGCAGGCGAAGCAGAGAAACTGCGTGAACGCCTGGCGCGCATCAACGCCCGCGCACCGGTCTACACCGTTACCCACGGCGATATCGACCTGGGCCTTCTGTTCAACACCAACGGTTTTATGCTGGAAGAAAACGTCGTCAGCACCAAACCGCGTTTCCACTTTATCGCGGACAAACAAAACGATATTTCGTCGATTGTGGTGGAACTGGATTACCCGGTAGATATCAGCGAAGTTTCCCGGGTGATGGAAAACCTGCTGCTGGAATCGGCGGATAAACTGCTGCGTTACAAAGGGATGCTGTGGATTGACGGCGAACCTAACCGCCTGCTGTTCCAGGGCGTCCAGCGCCTCTACAGCGCCGACTGGGACCGCCCGTGGGGCGATGAAAAACCGCATAGCACGATGGTGTTTATCGGGATTCAGTTGCCGGAGGATGAGATTCGGGCGGCGTTTGCGGGACTCAAAAAGTAACCAGCCCTCCAACATCACAATACCTGAGACTTTATCACCCTCATATTCCTCCAGAATATGAGGGCATTCGGGCTTAATTATCTCTGAACGTGCAACACTTCCTACGACTCCTTATGCGCCTCCACATCCTGCTTCGTTAACCAGAGCGACTTACGACCAAAATTTTCGTACATTTTCAGCTGATCTTCATAGTGCTGATCAACTGTTCCATCGGGAGCAATAAACCCACTCTGACCGGGTGCGACCACATCCCAGGCAAGCACCGGACGATCGCTTGTCGTTGGTGAGAAAACAATCATATCGTTTTCTGTTCCACGGTTTTGATACTCCGCCTGATGACGCGTTTCTTCTGCTGCGGCCTGCGGTACATCAAAGAAATTATTTGCCCGGAACGTTAAGGCCATTGCAGGTGTTTTCCAGTTACTCACATTATTGCCATAGCGTTTGGAAAGAGTCTCCCAGGTATCTTCCAGCGCAGCCAACACAACCTCCTGCTGTGGTTTCCCAGCAAACAGATCAACCGCCTGTGGGATTGGTGATTTGTCTCCCTGCACCGCCTCATACAAAATTTTTGCTCCAACACTTATATTCAGCGAACCAGTTGGGCCGTCCTGGGTTGTTTCGTAGCCACTGGCGCTGTACCACTTATCAAATGGCATAGGTACGGCAGCCACTACGGTACGCTTCAACATACTGGTCAGCCAAACGTTCAGGATGGCAGAGCCTGGCTGCGTAAGCGTCAACGGAGCACCGTATTGACGCTTATTTATTGGTGAGTGCTACGTTCCATGGCAGGAGTTCGTCAACACGGTTGGAAGGCCATTCCGGCA
>NZ_MIIV01000519.1:0-19111 GCF_001743015.1 Shigella sp. FC1567 | reverse complement strand
GATGCCGGAAATCTGCGAGGCTCCACACCTGCCAGTTTCACCCTTTTAACCATCATACTGCTCCGTGTTTAATTGTGTGGGATGCGTTCATTACATTTTTCATGGGAGGATAAATTGAGCCAGATGGAATGGCCCAGGGAGTGATTTTGCTTTCACCTACTAATATTCCCTTAGCTATTCGTGATTGCATGTTAGTAAAAACTTTATGATATGGTTCGTTTTCGATTAATACTAAATTTTCGAAATCATTAGTACCACCATCATCTAGAGATAGTTTATGGTGAACATTATAATTTAGAGGAACATTGCCCTTTCTCATTCTTAAAAGGTCTGCGGCGTTGAATCTTCCAGATGCTTCGGAGGTTTTTGCAAGTTTGATAAGAAAATTTTTTCTTACAGTTTTATTAAACTCCTTTCGTAAGTTAGCTAAGTCTTTTGAAGGTCTCTTAATGTATATTATTTCTATTATGTCTATACCATCAAGAAGTTTTTGTTGACCTCTAAGTTTGCCTAAGTAACTATTTATTTCTGTATATGTATCAACATTAGAACGCTTTGTTAAAAGAATAGATGCTGTTGCTATCGCTATGCCCGCTGTTTTTTCATTTAGTATTTGATCATAGCCTTTTATTGCATCTCCACCCAGTTTTTCCGCAGTATCTCTGAATCCTTCAATGTTCCCATTGTATACGCCACCAGCAGCAAGTAGCCTGCCAATAGCTTTGCTGTTTAACGTTTTGAAACGATTATTTGTTTGGTTTTTTGAATTTGGTAAAAACAATCGGTTATAATTTTCAGGGAGTGCCAAATAGCTGAACTCGGTATTTGCGATAAGATGTTGACAGAGGATAAATTCATAACTAATAGTTATTGTTTCTGTATCCAGTTGGTTTTCAATGATCTGGTGATGAATAGCCGATAAAAAAGCGCCTCTTAGTTGTATATAATAATACTTTTCCAATCTACCAAATCTATTTATTCGATAGAAGTCAAATCCCATAAATAATTGTTCATTATTGTTAATGGAATTAATAAATAATGGAGTGCTTTTATCAATTAATTTACAAAATGTTATACCATGGAACTGTGAACCAAGCCCCGTATTATTAATATTATTTAAGAGTGAGAATGTAAATATTTCATCCTCATGCCCGCTCTGCCAACGATTACCTGTAGACTCAGAAGTCCCACAACCTGCGGAGATGCTTCCTTGTTGTTCTCCCGTTACTGTCAGGTAAACAATATTACTCATCCCTGAAAAGTCCTTTTATGGCATGCTATTTTATCAATGGCAATATTATGCTTGTTAATTGTTATTTATTTACTCCAGGAAATTGTAGGCGTATATATTAAAAAATAAAATATTACACTTTAGGAAGTAATTATGAGTTAAATCTCAATATATGTATTGGGTAAATAAATACCTTAAAGGAAGGTATGTCGATTTTGAATGACACCCTTTTTCCATCTCAGAAAAAGGGCACTATCTTACTTCACCCGCGCCATATAATATGCATCGACATATTCACCATTACGCAATGCGTACTTCTTACCAGTCCCTTCAATTTCAAAGCCGTATTTTTTATAGACCTTAATTGCCGGGGCGTTATCGACAAACACGGTTAGTTCAATGCGATCTACCCGCAACCAGTTGTCGCACATTTCAATCATCTCTCGCATCAGGGCGCTGGCGACGCCGCGGTTCTTCCAACGAGAGTCGACACAGATACCAAAATCGGCAACATGACTGCGGCGTGGGCGCTGTTGCACGTCAATGGTGAGATGGCCCACGACGTCTCCATCAATACAGGCGACGAGTTGCTTGATGCCGGGACGATCGGCGAGTCGCTCCTGCCACATATGATCGGAAGGATGAGGCACCTGTAGTGTGTTGCAATACACCTCCGGCTGGGCGTGAATCTGCCTGATGGCCTCGTAATCCCGTGTTTCTGCGTGGCGTATTACTATCTCACTCATTCCTTTGTCCTCTTTGGGGTAAATGTCCCTTTCAACATCATTGACTTTCAAATGCGAGTCAAATGCATTTTTTTGCAAAAAGTGTTGGACAAGTGCGAATGAGAATGATTATTATTGTCTCGCGATCAGGAAGACCCTCGCGGAGAACCTGAAAGCACGACATTGCTCACATTGCTTCCAGTATTACTTAGCCAGCCGGGTGCTGGCTTTTTTTTGATCTTTCGTTCTCAATTTATCCACGGGAGTGCTTGTGTTCGTTATGCGCACTCCAGTAGGAACCACGTCCGCTTTGCGCTAAGGTGTAAATAACCACCTTAAAAAGGACGAAATCATGGTCATCAACTGCGCCTTTATTGGCTTCGGCAAAAGCACCACCCGTTACCATCTGCCGTATGTACTTAACCGCAAGGATAGCTGGCATGTCGCGCATATTTTTCGTCGCCATGCGAAGCCGGAAGAACAGGCTCCCATTTATTCCCATATCCATTTCATCAGCGATCTCGACGAAGTACTAAACGATCCCGATGTTAAGCTGGTTGTTGTCTGCACCCACGCGGACAGCCATTTCGAGTATGCGAAACGCGCGCTGGAAGCCGGGAAAAATGTGCTGGTCGAAAAACCGTTCACCCCGACGCTTGCCCAGGCGAAGGAGCTGTTTGCGTTGGCGAAAAGCAAAGGGCTGAGCGTCACGCCGTATCAGAATCGTCGCTTTGACTCCTGCTTCCTGACAGCGAAAAAAGCGATTGAAAGTGGCAAGTTGGGAGAGATTGTTGAAGTGGAAAGCCATTTTGACTATTACCGCCCGGTGGCAGAAACCAAACCTGGGCTGCCGCAGGATGGCGCGTTTTATGGCCTTGGTGTGCATACGATGGACCAGATTATTTCTCTGTTCGGTCGCCCGGATCACGTCGCTTATGACATCCGCAGCCTGCGTAATAAAGCCAATCCTGACGACACCTTTGAAGCGCAACTGTTTTATGGCGACCTGAAAGCCATCGTCAAAACCAGCCATCTGGTGAAAATCGATTATCCGAAATTTATCGTTCACGGTAAGAAAGGTTCGTTTATTAAATACGGTATCGACCAGCAGGAAACCAGCCTGAAGGCTAATATTATGCCGGGCGAACCGGGATTCGCAGCGGATGATTCGGTCGGTGTGCCGGAGTATGTCAATGACGAGGGCGTGACGGTCAGAGAAGAGATGAAGCCGGAGATGGGCGATTACGGGCGCGTTTATGATGCGTTGTATCAAACCATCACCCACGGTGCGCCAAATTACGTCAAGGAATCTGAAGTTCTTACCAATCTGGAAATCCTTGAACGCGGATTTGAGCAAGCCTCTCCCTCCACAGTGACTTTCGCGAATTAAGTTTGATGGCCCCTCGAATAGTTCAATTTTTTTGAACAGAGGGGGCAATTTTCACCCTCTATCATCCCAGGCAGATCGGGTCCACACTAAGCCCATCGAAATCATTCAGGGGGCGAATACAAATGATCTACTTACGCAAAGCAAATGAACGTGGTCATGCAAATCATGGCTGGCTGGACTCCTGGCATACTTTCTCTTTTGCCAACTATTACGATCCGAACTTTATGGGCTTCTCCGCGCTGCGCGTGATTAACGACGACGTGATTGAAGCAGGGCAGGGCTTCGGCACTCACCCGCATAAAGATATGGAAATTTTGACCTACGTGCTGGAAGGTACTGTTGAGCATCAGGACAGCATGGGCAATAAAGAGCAGGTTCCGGCGGGTGAGTTCCAGATTATGAGTGCGGGTACGGGTATTCGTCACTCAGAGTACAACCCAAGCAGCACCGAGCGTCTGCATCTGTATCAGATCTGGATCATGCCTGAAGAAAACGGTATTACGCCGCGTTATGAACAGCGTCGCTTCGATGCCGTACAGGGCAAACAGCTGGTGCTCTCGCCGGATGCGCGAGATGGTTCATTGAAAGTGCATCAGGATATGGAACTGTACCGCTGGGCGTTGCTGAAAGATGAGCAGTCGGTGCATCAGATTGCCGCTGAACGCCGCGTCTGGATCCAGGTGGTGAAAGGCAATGTCACCATTAACGGCGTGAAAGCCTCGACCAGCGATGGTCTGGCAATCTGGGATGAGCAGGCAATCTCCATCCATGCGGATAGCGACAGCGAAGTGTTACTGTTCGATCTGCCGCCGGTTTAAAACTCAACGGCATCTTTGAAGCCTGCCTTTTTGCAGGCTTCCTCGCTCGCTCCGGTCGCGTGCTGATGCACGCTTCCGGGGTTTTGCCGCGTCGTTAGCACAATGCGATGCAATTGATTTAGTGTATATCTAATAATTGTAAACAAGCACTGTTTTCCCCGGGAAGGTTCTGATGCGTCCGTGTTAAACTAAGAGAATCTATCTCTTTTGTACCTTCAGGACGATGAAAAAGAAAAGACCCGTACTTCAGGATGTGGCTGACCGTGTAGGCGTGACCAAAATGACGGTCAGCCGTTTTTTACGCAACCCGGAGCAGGTTTCCGTCGCTCTACGCGGCAAGATTGCCGCCGCTCTTGATGAACTGGGCTATATTCCCAATCGTGCGCCCGATATCCTCTCTAACGCCACCAGCCGGGCGATTGGCGTCCTGTTACCTTCTCTCACCAACCAGGTTTTCGCGGAAGTATTACGCGGAATCGAAAGCGTCACCGACGCGCACGGTTATCAGACCATGCTGGCTCACTACGGTTATAAACCGGAAATGGAGCAAGAACGTCTCGAATCCATGCTCTCATGGAATATCGACGGACTGATCCTCACCGAACGTACCCACACGCCGCGCACCTTAAAGATGATTGAAGTGGCGGGGATCCCGGTGGTGGAACTCATGGACAGCCAGTCGCCGTGCCTCGATATCGCCGTCGGTTTTGATAACTTTGAAGCGGCACGCCAGATGACCACCGCCATTATTGCTCGCGGGCATTGCCACATTGCCTATCTCGGCGCGCGTCTCGACGAACGTACTATCATCAAACAGAAGGGATACGAACAGGCGATGCTGGATGCAGGTCTGGTGTCGTATAGCGTGATGGTTGAGCAATCTTCTTCTTACTCTTCCGGTATTGAACTGATTCGCCAGGCGCGGCGGGAATATCCGCAGCTGGATGGCGTG
The DNA here is from genome assembly GCF_001743015.1 of Shigella sp. FC1567. Taxonomy (NCBI): domain Bacteria; kingdom Pseudomonadati; phylum Pseudomonadota; class Gammaproteobacteria; order Enterobacterales; family Enterobacteriaceae; genus Shigella; species Shigella sp. FC1567. Next base: position 13,995 of record NZ_MIIV01000519.1, on the reverse strand, counting down.
TTCTGTACCAACGATGACCTGGCGGTCGGCGCGGCGTTTGAATGTCAGCGTCTGGGATTGAAGGTTCCTGACGATATGGCGATTGCCGGTTTCCACGGTCATGACATTGGCCAGGTGATGGAGCCGCGGTTAGCGAGCGTGCTGACGCCGCGTGAGCGGATGGGCAGTATTGGCGCTGAACGCCTGCTGGCGCGTATTCGTGGCGAATCTGTGACACCGAAAATGTTAGATTTAGGTTTCACCTTGTCACCGGGCGGATCTATTTAAGCCTACAAATTTGAAGTAGCTCACACTTATACACTTAAGGCACGGATGGATATTGCTTCTGATATTGTCCGGCTGGACAATGTTACCGATAACAGTTACCCGTAACATTTTTAATTCTTGTATTGTGGGGGCACCACTTTGAGCACGACTAACCATGATCACCACATTTACGTCTTGATGGGCGTATCGGGCAGCGGCAAATCTGCGGTCGCCAGTGAAGTGGCGCATCAACTTCATGCCGCGTTTCTTGATGGTGATTTCCTCCATCCACGGCGCAATATCGAAAAAATGGCGTCTGGCGAACCGCTGAATGACGACGATCGCAAACCCTGGTTGCAGGCGCTGAACGACGCCGCGTTTGCTATGCTGCGCACCAATAAAGTGTCGCTGATCGTCTGTTCTGCACTGAAAAAGCACTATCGCGACTTGCTGCGTGAAGGTAATCCGAATCTCTCTTTCATCTACCTGAAAGGCGATTTTGATGTGATTGAAAGTCGCTTGAAAGCGCGCAAAGGCCATTTCTTTAAAACCCAAATGTTGGTGACGCAGTTTGAAACGCTGCAGGAGCCGGGTGCGGACGAAACCGATGTACTGGTGGTGGATATCGATCAACCGCTGGAAGGTGTTGTGGCAAGCACCATTGAGGTTATTAAAAAAGGCAAATAAGTAGTGACTACATTAACGCTTGTTTTAACAGCAGTAGGGTCTGTTTTACTGCTGCTGTTTTTAGTCATGAAGGCGCGTATGCACGCTTTCCTGGCTTTGATGGTGGTGTCCATGGGGGCTGGCCTTTTTTCCGGTATGCCGCTCGATAAAATCGCAGCGACGATGGAAAAAGGGATGGGAGGCCCCCTCGGCTTCCTGGCGGTGGTTGTCGCCCTGGGAGCTATGTTTGGCAAGATCTTACATGAAACCGGCGCAGTCGATCAGATTGCCGTCAAAATGCTCAAATCCTTCGGTCACAGCCGCGCGCATTATGCCATCGGCCTTGCGGGGTTGGTCTGTGCGCTACCGCTGTTCTTTGAAGTGGCGATAGTTCTGCTGATTAGCGTTGCTTTCTCAATGGCGCGCCACACCGGTACGAACCTGGTGAAGCTGGTAATCCCATTATTCGCAGGCGTGGCGGCAGCGGCGGCATTTCTGGTGCCTGGACCAGCGCCGATGTTGCTGGCATCGCAGATGAATGCCGACTTTGGCTGGATGATCCTGATTGGTCTGTGTGCGGCAATTCCGGGAATGATTATTGCCGGGCCGCTGTGGGGTAATTTCATCAGCCGTTACGTGGAGTTGCATATTCCTGACGACATCAGCGAACCGCATCTCGGCGAAGGCAAAATGCCGTCCTTCGGATTCAGCCTGTCGCTGATCCTGTTGCCGCTGGTGCTGGTGGGGCTGAAAACCATTGCCGCTCGTTTTGTGCCAGAAGGATCAACTGCTTACGAATGGTTCGAGTTTATTGGTCATCCATTTACCGCGATTCTGGTTGCTTGTCTGGTAGCGATTTATGGCCTGGCAATGCGTCAGGGCATGCCAAAAGACAAAGTGATGGAGATTTGCGGTCACGCGCTACAACCGGCGGGGATCATTCTGCTGGTGATTGGTGCAGGCGGCGTGTTCAAACAGGTGCTGGTTGACTCTGGCGTAGGTCCGGCACTGGGCGAAGCGTTAACCGGCATGGGCCTGCCGATTGCTATCACCTGCTTCGTGCTGGCCGCTGCAGTGCGCATCATTCAGGGGTCTGCCACCGTTGCCTGTTTAACGGCGGTGGGGCTGGTGATGCCGGTCATTGAACAACTGAACTACTCCGGTGCGCAAATGGCGGCACTGTCGATTTGTATCGCTGGTGGTTCGATTGTTGTCAGCCACGTTAACGACGCCGGTTTCTGGTTGTTCGGTAAATTTACCGGCGCGACCGAAGCCGAAACGCTGAAAACCTGGACCATGATGGAAACCATCCTCGGCACTGTTGGTGCCATCGTTGGGATGATTGCGTTCCAGCTGTTGAGTTAAGTTTGTTCGCCCGGTAGTTGTGACGCTACCGGGTTCTTTTCGAAAAACTCTCCTCGTTACCCCTTCATCCACATTCGAATGCCGTCGAGGAACATCTGGGTTGCCATCATCACCAGAATCAATCCCATCAGGCGTTCAAGTGCGTTCACCCCTTTCTCGCCCAGCAGACGTAAAAATAGCGAAGACTGTAGCAGGATGACAAAGGTGCCGCCCCAGGCCAGCAGCAGAGCAATCACCAGATGTCCCATCTGATTCGGGTACTGATGAGACAACAACATCAGCGTGGCGAGAATAGTCGGCCCGGCGACTAACGGAATTGCCAACGGCACGATAAATGGCTCTTCACCTGCCGGAAGCCCGCTGCTATTTCCTGAAGCGCTGGGGAAAATCATCTTAATGGCGATTAGAAACAGAATGATGCCGCCAGAAATGGAGACGGTTTCTGCTCGCAGGCTGAGAAATGCCAGAATTTTCTCACCCGCAAACAGGAACACCAGCATCACCAGGAGAGCAATAAGCAACTCTCGCACCATGATTGCCCGCCGTCTTTTCGGTTCAGTATGTTTCAGTACGGACATGAAAATAGGCAGGTTTCCGAGCGGATCCATAATCAGGATCAATAAAACTGCTGCAGAAATGATTTCATTCATAACTCAAATTCCCTGATAATTGCCGCGGACTTTCTGTGTGCTAACAAAGCAGGATAAGTCGCATTACTGATGGCTTCGCTATCATTGATTAATTTCACTTGCGACTTTGGCTGCTTTTTGTATGGTGAAAGATGTGCCAAGAGGAGACCGGCACATTTATACAGCACACATCTTTGCAGGAAAAAACGCTTATGAAAAATGTTGGTTTTATCGGCTGGCGCGGTATGGTCGGCTCCGTTCTCATGCAACGCATGGTTGAAGAGCGCGACTTCGACGCCATTCGCCCTGTCTTCTTTTCTACTTCTCAGCTTGGCCAGGCTGCGCCGTCTTTTGGCGGAACCACTGGCACACTTCAGGATGCCTTTGATCTGGAGGCGCTAAAGGCCCTCGATATCATTGTGACCTGTCAGGGCGGCGATTATACCAACGAAATCTATCCAAAGCTTCGTGAAAGCGGATGGCAAGGTTACTGGATTGACGCAGCATCGTCTCTGCGCATGAAAGATGACGCCATCATCATTCTTGACCCCGTCAATCAGGACGTCATTACCGACGGATTAAATAATGGCATCAGGACTTTTGTTGGCGGTAACTGTACCGTAAGCCTGATGTTGATGTCGTTGGGTGGTTTATTCGCCAATGATCTTGTTGATTGGGTGTCCGTTGCAACCTACCAGGCCGCTTCCGGCGGTGGTGCGCGACATATGCGTGAGTTATTAACCCAGATGGGCCATCTGTATGGCCATGTGGCAGATGAACTCGCGACCCCGTCCTCTGCTATTCTCGATATCGAACGCAAAGTCACAACCTTAACCCGTAGCGGTGAGCTGCCGGTGGATAACTTTGGCGTGCCGCTGGCGGGTAGCCTGATTCCGTGGATCGACAAACAGCTCGATAACGGTCAGAGCCGCGAAGAGTGGAAAGGGCAGGCGGAAACCAACAAGATCCTCAACACATCTTCCGTAATTCCGGTAGATGGTTTATGTGTGCGTGTCGGGGCATTGCGCTGCCACAGCCAGGCATTCACTATTAAATTGAAAAAAGATGTGTCTATTCCGACCGTCGAAGAACTGCTGGCTGCGCACAATCCGTGGGCGAAAGTCGTTCCGAACGATCGGGAAATCACTATGCGTGAGCTAACCCCAGCTGCCGTTACCGGCACGCTGACCACGCCGGTAGGCCGCCTGCGTAAGCTGAATATGGGACCGGAGTTCCTGTCAGCCTTTACCGTGGGTGACCAGCTGCTGTGGGGGGCCGCGGAGCCGCTGCGTCGGATGCTTCGTCAACTGGCGTAATCTTTATTCATTAAATCTGGGGCGCGATGCCGCCCCTGTTAGTGCGTAATACAGGAGTAAGCGCAGATGTTTCATGATTTACCGGGAGTTAAATAGAGCATTGGCTATTCTTTAAGGGTGGCTGAATACATGAGTATTCACAGCCTTACCTGAAGTGAGGACGACGCAGAGAGGATGCACAGAGTGCTGCGCCGTTCAGGTCAAAAAAATGTCACAACCAGAAGTCAAAAATCCAATTGGATGGGGTGACACAATAAAACAGGAAGACAAGCATGTCCGATCGTATCGATAGAGACGTGATTAACGCGCTAATTGCAGGCCATTTTGCGGATCCTTTTTCCGTACTGGGAATGCATAAAACCACCGCGGGACTGGAAGTCCGTGCCCTTTTACCCGACGCTACCGATGTGTGGGTGATTGAACCGAAAACCGGGCGCAAACTCGCAAAACTGGAGTGTCTTGACTCACGGGGATTCTTTAGCGGTGTCATTCCGCGACGTAAGAATTTTTTCCGCTATCAGTTGGCTGTTGTCTGGCATGGTCAGCAAAACCTGATTGATGATCCTTACCGTTTTGGCCCGCTAATCCAGGAAATGGATGCCTGGCTATTATCTGAAGGTACTCACCTGCGCCCGTATGAAACCTTAGGCGCGCATGCAGATACTATGGATGGCGTCACAGGTACGCGTTTCTCTGTTTGGGCTCCAAACGCCCGTCGGGTCTCGGTGGTTGGGCAATTCAACTACTGGGACGGTCGCCGTCACCCGATGCGTCTGCGTAAAGAGAGCGGCATTTGGGAACTGTTTATCCCTGGGGCGCATAACGGTCAGCTCTATAAATACGAGATGATTGATGCCAATGGCAACTTGCGTCTGAAGTCCGACCCTTATGCCTTCGAAGCGCAAATGCGCCCGGAAACCGCGTCTCTTATTTGCGGGCTGCCGGAAAAGGTTGTACAGACTGAAGAGCGCAAAAAAGCGAATCAGTTTGATGCGTCAATCTCTATTTATGAAGTTCACCTGGGCTCCTGGCGTCGCCACACCGATAACAATTTCTGGTTGAGCTACCGCGAGCTGGCCGATCAACTGGTGCCTTATGCTAAATGGATGGGCTTTACCCACCTCGAACTACTGCCCATTAACGAGCATCCCTTCGATGGCAGTTGGGGTTATCAGCCAACCGGCCTGTATGCACCAACCCGCCGTTTTGGTACTCGCGACGACTTCCGTTATTTCATTGATGCCGCACACGCAGCGGGTCTGAACGTGATTCTCGACTGGGTGCCAGGCCACTTCCCGACCGATGACTTTGCGCTTGCCGAATTTGATGGCACGAACTTGTATGAACACAGCGATCCGCGCGAAGGCTATCATCAGGACTGGAATACGCTGATCTACAATTATGGTCGCCGTGAAGTCAGTAACTTCCTCGTCGGTAACGCGCTTTACTGGATTGAACGTTTTGGTATTGATGCGCTGCGCGTCGATGCGGTGGCGTCAATGATTTATCGCGACTACAGCCGTAAAGAGGGGGAGTGGATCCCGAACGAATTTGGCGGGCGCGAGAATCTTGAAGCGATTGAATTCTTGCGTAATACCAACCGTATTCTTGGTGAGCAGGTTTCCGGTGCGGTGACAATGGCTGAGGAGTCTACCGATTTCCCTGGCGTTTCTCGTCCGCAGGATATGGGCGGTCTGGGCTTCTGGTACAAGTGGAACCTCGGCTGGATGCATGACACCCTGGACTACATGAAGCTCGACCCGGTTTATCGTCAGTATCATCACGATAAACTCACCTTCGGGATTCTCTACAACTACACTGAAAACTTCGTCCTGCCGTTGTCGCATGATGAAGTGGTCCACGGTAAAAAATCGATTCTCGACCGCATGCCGGGCGACGCATGGCAGAAATTCGCTAACCTGCGCGCCTACTATGGCTGGATGTGGGCATTCCCGGGCAAGAAACTGCTGTTCATGGGGAACGAATTTGCCCAGGGCCGTGAGTGGAACCATGACGCCAGCCTCGACTGGCATCTGTTGGAAGGTGGCGATAACTGGCACCACGGTGTCCAGCGTCTGGTGCGCGATCTGAACCTCACCTACCGCCACCATAAAGCAATGCATGAACTGGATTTTGACCCGTACGGCTTTGAATGGCTGGTGGTGGATGACAAAGAACGCTCGGTGCTGATCTTTGTGCGTCGCGATAAAGAGGGTAACGAAATTATCGTTGCCAGTAACTTTACGCCGGTGCCGCGTCATGATTATCGCTTCGGCATTAATCAGCCAGGCAAATGGCGTGAAATCCTCAATACCGATTCCATGCACTATCACGGCAGTAATGCAGGCAATGGCGGCACGGTACACAGCGATGAGATTGCCAGCCACGGTCGTCAGCATTCACTAAGCCTGACACTACCACCGCTGGCCACTATCTGGCTGGTTCGGGAGGCAGAATGACACAACTCGCCATTGGCAAACCCGCTCCCCTCGGCGCGCATTACGACGGTCAGGGCGTCAACTTCACACTTTTCTCCGCTCATGCCGAGCGGGTAGAACTGTGTGTCTTTGACGCCAATGGCCAGGAACATCGCTATGACTTGCCAGGGCACAGTGGCGACATTTGGCACGGTTATCTGCCGGATGCGCGCCCGGGTTTGCGTTATGGTTATCGCGTTCATGGCCCCTGGCAACCCGCCGAGGGGCATCGCTTTAACCCGGCGAAGTTGTTGATTGATCCTTGCGCGCGGCAAATTGACGGGGAATTTAAAGATAACCCGCTGCTGCACGCCGGTCATAATGAACCTGACTATCGCGACAACGCCGCCATTGCGCCGAAATGCGTAGTGGTGGTTGATCACTATGACTGGGAAGATGATGCCCCGCCGCGCACGCCGTGGGACAGCACCATCATTTATGAAGCCCATGTCAAAGGATTAACGTACTTGCACCCGGAGATTCCGGTCGAGATCCGTGGCACTTATAAAGCCCTCGGGCATCCGGTGATGATCAACTATTTGAAACAATTGGGCATTACCGCGCTGGAACTGCTGCCAGTGGCGCAGTTTGCCAGTGAACCACGTCTGCAACGCATGGGGCTAAGTAACTACTGGGGTTACAACCCGGTGGCGATGTTTGCGCTGCATCCGGCGTATGCCTGCTCGCCAGAAACGGCGCTGGATGAGTTTCGCGATGCAATCAAAGCACTGCATAAAGCGGGTATCGAAGTCATTCTTGATATCGTGCTCAACCATAGTGCGGAACTGGACCTCGACGGCCCGTTATTCTCACTGCGTGGGATCGATAACCGTAGCTATTATTGGATAAGAGAAGACGGCGATTATCACAACTGGACCGGTTGCGGCAACACGCTCAATTTGAGTCATCCGGCGGTGGTGGATTATGCCAGCGCCTGCCTGCGTTATTGGGTAGAAACCTGTCACGTCGATGGTTTCCGCTTTGATCTGGCGGCAGTCATGGGCCGTACGCCAGAGTTCCGTCAGGATGCGCCGTTGTTTACCGCTATCCAGAACTGCCCGGTGCTCTCGCAGGTGAAGTTAATTGCTGAACCGTGGGATATCGCCCCTGGTGGTTATCAGGTGGGAAATTTCCCGCCGCTGTTTGCCGAGTGGAACGATCATTTCCGCGATGCTGCCCGTCGTTTCTGGCTACATTATGATTTGCCTCTGGGGGCGTTTGCCGGGCGTTTTGCTGCCTCCAGCGATGTTTTTAAACGTAATGGTCGTCTGCCGAGTGCCGCGATTAATCTCGTCACTGCGCATGACGGTTTTACGCTTCGCGACTGCGTTTGCTTCAACCATAAACACAATGAAGCAAACGGAGAAGAAAATCGCGACGGGACCAACAACAATTACAGTAACAATCATGGTAAAGAAGGGTTAGGCGGTTCTCTTGACCTGGTTGAACGGCGGCGCGACAGTATTCACGCCTTGTTAACAACGTTGTTGCTCTCCCAGGGTACGCCGATGTTACTGGCCGGTGACGAACATGGTCACAGCCAGCATGGCAATAACAATGCCTACTGTCAGGATAACCAATTAACCTGGTTGGACTGGTCGCAGGCAAGCAGTGGTTTAACCGCATTTACCGCCGCGTTAATCCATCTGCGCAAGCGCATTCCCGCTTTGGTGGAGAATCGCTGGTGGGAAGAAGGCGATGGCAATGTCCGTTGGCTAAATCGATATGCTCAACCTTTAAGCACGGATGAGTGGCAAAACGGGCCGAAACAGCTGCAAATTCTGCTCTCGGATCGCTTTTTGATCGCAATTAACGCCACGCTTGAGGTAACAGAGATTGTTTTACCTGCTGGGGAGTGGCACGCCATTCCCCCATTCGCTGGAGAGGATAACCCAGTGATTACGGCTGTCTGGCAGGGACCTGCACACGGATTGTGTGTGTTCCAGAGATGATAAAAAAGGAGTTAGTCATGGTTAGTTTAGAGAAGAACGATCACTTAATGTTGGCGCGCCAGCTGCCATTGAAATCTGTTGCCCTGATACTGGCGGGAGGACGTGGTACCCGCCTGAAGGATTTAACCAATAAGCGAGCAAAACCGGCCGTACACTTCGGCGGTAAGTTCCGCATTATCGACTTTGCGCTGTCTAACTGCATCAACTCCGGGATCCGTCGTATGGGCGTGATCACCCAGTACCAGTCCCACACTCTGGTGCAGCACATTCAGCGCGGCTGGTCATTCTTCAATGAAGAAATGAACGAGTTTGTCGATCTGCTGCCAGCACAGCAGAGAATGAAAGGGGAAAACTGGTATCGCGGCACCGCAGATGCGGTCACCCAAAACCTCGACATTATCCGCCGTTATAAAGCGGAATACGTGGTGATCCTGGCGGGCGACCATATCTACAAGCAAGACTACTCGCGTATGCTTATCGATCACGTCGAAAAAGGCGCACGTTGCACCGTTGCTTGTATGCCAGTACCGATTGAAGAAGCCTCCGCATTTGGCGTTATGGCGGTTGATGAGAACGATAAAATTATCGAATTCGTTGAAAAACCTGCTAACCCACCGTCAATGCCGAACGATCCGAGCAAATCTCTGGCGAGTATGGGTATCTACGTCTTTGACGCCGACTATCTGTATGAACTGCTGGAAGAAGACGATCGTGATGAGAACTCCAGCCACGACTTTGGCAAAGATTTGATTCCCAAGATCACCGAAGCCGGTCTGGCCTATGCGCACCCGTTCCCGCTCTCTTGCGTACAATCCGACCCGGATGCCGAGCCGTACTGGCGCGATGTGGGTACGCTGAAAGCTTACTGGAAAGCGAATCTCGATCTGGCCTCTGTGGTGCCGGAACTGGATATGTACGATCGCAATTGGCCAATTCGCACCTACAATGAATCATTACCGCCAGCGAAATTCGTGCAGGATCGCTCCGGTAGCCACGGGATGACCCTTAACTCACTGGTATCCGGCGGTTGTGTGATCTCCGGTTCGGTGGTGGTGCAGTCCGTTCTGTTCTCGCGCGTTCGCGTGAATTCATTCTGCAACATTGATTCCGCCGTATTGTTACCGGAAGTATGGGTAGGTCGCTCGTGCCGTCTGCGCCGCTGCGTCATCGATCGTGCTTGTGTTATCCCGGAAGGCATGGTGATTGGTGAAAACGCAGAGGAAGATGCACGTCGTTTCTATCGTTCAGAAGAAGGCATCGTGCTGGTAACGCGCGAAATGCTACGGAAGTTAGGGCATAAACAGGAGCGATAATGCAAGTTTTACATGTATGTTCAGAGATGTTCCCGCTGCTTAAAACCGGCGGTCTGGCTGATGTTATTGGGGCATTACCCGCAGCACAAATCGCAGACGGCGTTGACGCTCGCGTACTGTTGCCTGCATTTCCCGATATTCGCCGTGGCGTGACCGATGCGCAGGTAGTATCCCGTCGTGATACCTTCGCCGGACATATCACGCTGTTGTTCGGTCATTACAACGGGGTTGGCATATACCTGATTGACGCGCCGCATCTCTATGATCGTCCGGGAAGCCCGTATCACGATACCAACTTATTTGCCTATACCGACAACGTATTGCGTTTTGCGCTGCTGGGGTGGGTTGGGGCAGAAATGGCCAGCGGGCTTGACCCATTCTGGCGTCCTGATGTGGTGCATGCGCACGACTGGCATGCAGGCCTTGCGCCTGCGTATCTGGCGGCGCGCGGGCGTCCGGCGAAGTCGGTGTTTACTGTGCACAACTTGGCCTATCAAGGCATGTTTTATGCACATCACATGAATGACATCCAATTGCCATGGTCATTCTTTAATATTCATGGGCTGGAATTCAACGGACAAATCTCTTTCCTGAAGGCCGGTCTGTACTATGCCGATCACATTACGGCGGTCAGTCCAACCTACGCTCGCGAGATCACCGAACCGCAGTTTGCCTACGGTATGGAAGGTCTGTTGCAACAGCGTCACCGTGAAGGGCGTCTTTCCGGCGTACTGAACGGCGTGGACGAGAAAATCTGGAGTCCAGAGACGGACTTACTGTTGGCCTCGCGTTACACCCGCGATACGTTGGAAGATAAAGCGGAAAATAAGCGCCAGTTACAAATCGCAATGGGGCTTAAGGTTGACGATAAAGTGCCGCTTTTTGCAGTGGTGAGCCGTCTGACCAGCCAGAAAGGTCTCGACCTGGTGCTGGAAGCCTTACCGGGTCTTCTGGAGCAGGGCGGGCAGCTGGCGCTACTCGGCGCGGGCGATCCGGTGCTGCAGGAAGGTTTCCTTGCGGCGGCAGCGGAATACCCCGGCCAGGTGGGCGTTCAGATTGGCTATCACGAAGCATTTTCGCATCGCATTATGGGCGGCGCGGACGTCATTCTGGTGCCCAGCCGTTTTGAACCGTGCGGCTTAACGCAACTTTATGGATTGAAGTACGGTACGCTGCCGTTAGTGCGGCGCACCGGTGGGCTTGCTGATACGGTTTCTGACTGTTCTCTTGAGAACCTTGCAGATGGCGTCGCCAGTGGGTTTGTCTTTGAAGATAGTAATGCCTGGTCGCTGTTACGGGCTATTCGACGTGCTTTTGTACTGTGGTCTCGTGCTTCACTGTGGCGGTTTGTGCAACGTCAGGCTATGGCAATGGATTTTAGCTGGCAGGTCGCGGCGAAGTCGTACCGTGAGCTTTACTATCGCTTGAAATAGTTTTCAGGAAACGCCTATATGAATGCTCCGTTTACATATTCATCGCCCACGCTTAGCGTAGAAGCTCTTAAGCACTCTATCGCTTACAAGCTGATGTTTACGATTGGAAAGGACCCGGTCGTCGCCAATAAACATGAATGGCTGAACGCAACGTTATTTGCTGTGCGCGATCGTCTCGTGGAGCGCTGGTTACGTTCAAACCGTGCCCAGTTGTCGCAAGAAACTCGTCAGGTTTACTACCTGTCGATGGAGTTTTTGATTGGCCGTACGCTCTCCAACGCCATGTTGTCGCTAGGAATTTACGAAGATGTACAGGGCGCACTGGAAGCGATGGGGTTAAATCTCGAAGAGCTGATTGATGAAGAAAATGACCCAGGCCTCGGTAACGGTGGCCTGGGACGTCTGGCGGCTTGCTTCCTTGATTCTCTGGCGACGTTAGGGTTGCCGGGGCGCGGTTACGGCATCCGCTATGACTACGGTATGTTCAAGCAGAACATCGTTAACGGTAGCCAGAAAGAGTCGCCAGACTACTGGCTGGAATACGGTAACCCGTGGGAATTCAAACGCCACAACACGCGCTATAAAGTCCGTTTTGGTGGTCGCATTCAGCAGGAAGGTAAAAAAACGCGCTGGATTGAAACCGAAGAGATTCTGGGAGTCGCTTACGATCAGATAATCCCTGGTTACGACACCGACGCGACCAACACGTTGCGTTTGTGGAGTGCGCAAGCCAGTAGCGAAATTAACCTCGGTAAATTCAACCAAGGTGACTACTTCGCGGCAGTGGAAGATAAAAACCACTCCGAGAACGTATCTCGCGTACTGTATCCGGATGACTCCACCTACTCCGGGCGTGAGCTGCGCCTGCGTCAGGAATACTTTCTGGTTTCCTCGACCATTCAGGACATTTTAAGCCGCCATTATCAGTTGCATAAAACCTACGATAACCTGGCGGATAAAATCGCGATTCATCTCAATGATACCCATCCGGTACTGTCGATTCCTGAGATGATGCGTCTGCTGATCGATGAGCACCAATTTAGCTGGGACGACGCGTTTGAGGTGTGTTGTCAGGTCTTCTCCTACACTAACCACACGCTGATGAGCGAGGCGCTGGAAACCTGGCCGGTTGATATGCTGGGTAAAATTCTGCCGCGTCACCTGCAGATCATCTTTGAAATCAACGACTATTTCCTGAAAACCTTGCAGGAACAGTATCCGAACGATACCGATCTGCTGGGACGGGCGTCGATCATTGATGAATCCAACGGTCGTCGTGTGCGTATGGCCTGGCTGGCGGTTGTTGTGAGCCACAAAGTTAACGGTGTATCGGAACTGCACTCTAATCTGATGGTGCAATCGTTGTTTGCCGACTTTGCGAAAATCTTCCCGGGTCGTTTCACCAACGTCACCAACGGTGTGACGCCGCGTCGCTGGCTAGCGGTAGCGAACCCATCGCTTTCAGCCGTGCTGGACGAACACCTGGGCCGTAACTGGCGCACCGACCTTAGCCTGCTTAATGAGCTGCAACAACACTGTGATTTCCCAATGGTTAATCACGCTGTGCATCAGGCGAAGCTGGAGAACAAAAAGCGTCTGGCAGAGTATATCGCCCAGCAGCTGAATGTGGTGGTGAATCCAAAGGCGTTGTTCGATGTACAAATCAAACGTATTCACGAATACAAACGTCAATTGATGAATGTGTTGCATGTGATTACCCGCTATAACCGCATCAAGGCCGACCCGGATGCGAAGTGGGTACCGCGCGTGAATATTTTTGGCGGTAAGGCGGCTTCGGCCTATTACATGGCGAAGCACATTATTCATTTGATCAATGACGTAGCGAAAGTGATCAACAACGATCCGCAGATTGGCGATAAGCTGAAAGTCGTGTTCATCCCGAACTACAGCGTTAGCCTGGCGCAGTTGATCATTCCGGCGGCAGATCTGTCTGAACAGATTTCGCTGGCAGGGACGGAAGCTTCCGGCACCAGTAACATGAAGTTTGCGCTTAACGGTGCGCTGACTATCGGTACGTTGGACGGTGCGAATGTCGAGATGCTGGATCATGTCGGTGCTGACAATATCTTTATTTTTGGTAACACAGCGGAAGAAGTGGAAGAACTGCGTCGTCAGGGCTACAAACCGCGTGAATACTACGAGAAAGATGAGGAGCTGCATCAGGTGCTGACGCAAATCGGCAGCGGTGTATTCAGTCCGGAAGATCCGGGTCGCTATCGCGATCTGGTTGATTCGCTGATCAACTTCGGCGATCACTATCAGGTTCTGGCGGATTATCGCAGCTATGTCGATTGTCAGGATAAAGTCGACGAACTCTACGAGCTTCAGGAAGAGTGGACCGCAAAAGCGATGCTGAACATTGCCAATATGGGCTACTTCTCTTCTGACCGTACTATCAAAGAGTACGCCGATCATATCTGGCATATCGATCCGGTGAGATTGTAAGTTCACCAATAAATAGAACGGGGCCAAAGGGTCTAATGCCGATCAGTTAAGGATCAGTTGACCGATCCAGTGGCTGTGTAAGAATCCGGAAACGCTCACTTGTTTCCGGATTTTTTTATGCACATTGGACAG
>NZ_MIIV01000518.1:0-19879 GCF_001743015.1 Shigella sp. FC1567 | reverse complement strand
AGTGGAGTGGCTGACGGATAATGGTTCATGCTACCGGGCTAATGAAACACGCCAGTTCGCCCGGATGTTGGGACTTGAACCGAAGAACACGGCGGTGCGGAGTCCGGAGAGTAACGGAATAGCAGAGAGCTTCGTGAAAACGATAAAGCGTGACTACATCAGTATCATGCCCAAACCAGACGGGTTAACGGCAGCAAAGAACCTTGCAGAGGCGTTCGAGCATTATAACGAATGGCATCCGCATAGTGCGCTGGGTTATCGCTCGCCACGGGAATATCTGCGGCAGCGGGCTTGTAATGGGTTAAGTGATAACAGATGTCTGGAAATATAGGGGCAAATCCAATCGCTTCGATCATGGGGGAAAATGAGCAGCAATGGGAGGAGCTGGCGCGGATATGATCGAGTGTAACTTCTCCTGTCCGCAAATGACTTCTCATGCGATGGGTAGCGATGTCGGGCAAAGTCCGGTGCTGGTAGAAAAATATTGTCGGGCGGTGAAACGCGGTTCCACGCTGCCAATGCTGGCGAAGATGACGCCGAATATCGGTGATATGTGCGAAGTGGCGCTGGCGGCGAAGCGCGGCGGCGCAGATGGCATTGCGGCAATTAACACCGTTAAATCCATCACCAATATCGATCTTAATCAGAAAATCGGTATGCCGATCGTTAACGGTAAATCGAGTATTTCCGGATATTCCGGTAAAGCGGTAAAACCGATCGCCCTGCGCTTCATTCAGCAAATGCGCACCCATCCAGAACTGCGCGATTTCCCAATCAGCGGTATCGGCGGCATTGAAACCTGGGAGGATGCGGCGGAGTTTTTATTGCTCGGCGCAGCAACGTTACAGGTCACCACCGGCATTATGCAGTACGGCAATCGCATCGTAGAAGATATGGCGAGCGGGTTATCGCATTATCTCGCCGATCAGGGATTTGATTCGTTGCAGGAGATGGTAGGTCTGGCGAATAACAATATTGTCCCGGCGGAAGATTTAGACCGCAGTTATATTGTCTATCCCCGTATCAATCTTGACAAATGTGTTGGCTGTGGACGCTGTTATATTTCCTGTTACGACGGCGGTCACCAGGCGATGGAATGGAGCGAGAAAACCCGCACACCGCATTGTAATACCGAGAAATGTGTGGGTTGTCTGCTTTGTGGTCACGTCTGCCCGGTGGGTTGTATTGAGCTCGGGGAAGTGAAGTTTAAGAAAGGCGAGAAAGAACACCCGGTAACGTTGTAGAACCCGCGTCACATCCGGCATTTGGTTCCTGTCGCCGGATGCGGCTTGAACGCCTTATCCGGCCTACAAAACCATACAAATCAGTATGTTGAGCTTATTGTAGGCCGGATAAAACGCGCCAGCGTTGCATCCGGCATTTGGCTCCTGTTGCCGGATGCGGCGTGAACGCCTTATCCGGCCTACAAAACCACACAGATCATGATGTTATGTGCGTTTATGACCGAATGCGGACCACATTCACATCATTTCTTACGCGCGTATTTCAGTGAATCCAGCGCTACGGCGAAGATAATAATCGCCCCTTTGATGATGTACTGCCAGCATGGGTTTACGCCGATATACGTCAGGCCATAGTTGATGACGGTAAAAATAATTACCCCGGTCACCACGCCAATCACCGTCCCCACACCGCCGCTGAACGATACACCGCCTACCACGCACGCCGCGATAGCATCCAGCTCATACATAAAGCCGAGGTTGTTGGTGGCAGAGCCGATACGTCCGGCTTCTAACATCCCGCCAAAGGCATAGAACACGCCAGACAACGCGTAGATCATCAGCAGGTTCAGGCCGACGTTGACACCAGATACTTTTGCCGCTTCCGGGTTACCGCCAATGGCAAAAATGTTCTTACCGAAGCGGGTTTTGTTCCACAACACCCAGACGAACGCCACCGCAATCAACGCGTAGAAGGTGATGTAAGAGAGACGGAAACTCCCCAGCGCGACAAAGCCCTGAGCAAAGGTAGAGAAGCCACTGTCAAAACCAGAAATTGGCGACGCCCCGACAAAGTCGTAATAGAGCGAGTTGATGCCATAGACGATGATCATCGTGCCGAGCGTGGTAATGAACGGCGTAACGTTGAGATAAGCGATAATCAGACCGTTGATCAAACCGATCACCGCACCAATGGCACAGACAATCAGAATAACCAGCGCAATCGGCATCGTCGCCATTTCCGGGAACACTTTATTGGCGTTATCCATGGACTGCAATAATGTCGCTGCCACCACTGCTGCCAGCCCTACTTGACGCCCCGCAGAAAGGTCGGTCCCCTGGGTGACAATTAACCCTGCCACACCGAGCGCGATAATAATACGCACCGATGACTGGGTGAGAATATTACTTAAGTTCAACAGACTTAAAAATGTTGGGTCCTGGAAAATAATAATCGCCAGCAAAACTAAAAGAACGACGTAAATACCGCCCTCTTTCAGGTAAGTAAGAAAACTTTTCTTATTTAACGCACTCATGGGAAGCCCCTAATCTTAAAGGTGCAAAGACGCAAGACGCAGAATTTCGTTTTGCGTTGTTGTTTTTGTGTCGACAATTCCGGAAACGAGACCATTGCTCATGACCAGAATACGGTCTGTTATCCCTAACAACTCAGGCATTTCAGAGGAGATAATAATAATCCCTTTGCCTTTCTTCGCCAGTTCGGCAATTAACTGATAGATCTCAAACTTCGCCCCGACATCAATACCGCGCGTCGGTTCATCGAGCATTAATATTTCTGGTTGCGTTAGTAGCCAGCGCCCAATAATCACCTTTTGCTGATTACCACCTGAGAGCGAACCAATTTGCGTCCGATGCCCCGGTGTTTTTACCCGCATCGAATCAATCACCCACTGGGTATCGCTTTTCATCCGCGATTTATCCAGTAAACCAACTTTATTTTTGTAGTTGCGAATATTGGAAATTAACGAGTTAAAACCAATATCCAGATAGGCATAAATTCCCGTTGAGCGGCGCTCCTCAGTTACCAGTGCAAATCCGTGGTTTATGGCTTCGTTGGCATTATGGTTATTGATCTGTTTGCCGTGCAACGTAATGGTGCCAGCCGATTTCTCGCGAATACCAAATAACGTCTCAACAATATCGGTACGTTTCGCCCCCACCAGCCCGGCAATACCGAGGATCTCCCCTTTATGCAGATCAAACGAGACATCGCGAATCGACGGCTGGCGCAGTGACGTTAGGTTACGCACCTCGAGGATGACTTCGCCCGGCTTGTTTTCTTTGTCAGGAAAACGCTGATTAAGAGAACGCCCAACCATCATGGCGATGATCTTGTCCATCGTCAGTCCTGCCAGCGGTTCGGTGGCGATCCACTGACCGTCGCGCAATACGGTAACTTCATCACATAACTGGAAGATTTCTTCCATTTTATGCGAGATATAAACAATACCGCAGCCGCGCTCTTTTAATTTACGAATAATAGTGAACAGATGATTGACCTCTTTTTCGGTTAACGAAGAAGTCGGTTCATCCATAATCACAATTTTCGCGTTATAGGAAAACGCTTTGGCGATTTCGATCATCTGCATTTGCGAAACGGATAATGTGCCGACGCGCGCACGCGGATCGATATCAATATCCAGTTCATCAAAAATCGCTTTGGTTTCGCGGTACATTTTGTCCTGATCGACAAACATGCCTTTGGTGGGATATCGCCTCAGCCACATGTTATCCATCACCGAACGTTGTAATACCAGGTTTAACTCCTGGTGTACCATCGAAATACCATTTTCCAGTGCCTCTTTGGCGGAATGGAAATCGATCTCTTTACCCTGGAATAAAATGGTGCCGGAGTCTTTTTGATAAATACCAAACAGGCATTTTAATAATGTCGATTTTCCTGCACCGTTTTCCCCCATTAATGCATGGATAGAATGTGGCCGGACTTTTAAATTAACGTTATCAAGTGCCTTAACACCAGGAAAGGACTTGTTGATACCGCTCATTTCCAACAAGTATTCCCCGGAAGACGGAGTCGTTGAGCTGACCATATAATTTTACCTTGTTGGCCATACAATAAGGGCGCAGTAAACGACTGCGCCCAATCAGTCTTATTTCTTGCTGAATTCAGCCAGGTTGTCTTTATCTACGCCAACATAAGGTACGCGGACCACTTTGTTGTCGATTTTCCAGTTGGTGCCATCAGCCGCACCTTTGCCATCGGCCAGGTTTTTCGCCAGATCAAAGGTCGCTTTCGCCTGGTTGTTAGCATCGTTCAGTACTGTGCCCGCCAGTGCACCGGATTTCACCAGCGCCAGCGCTTCTGGCAGCGCATCGACGCCAAACACCGGAATGCTGGACTTGTTGTGTGCTTTCAGTGCTTCTACCGCGCCCATTGCCATCGCATCGTTGTTGGCGATAACCACTTCGATTTTGTTGGCGTTCGGGCCAGACAGCCAGGCGTCCATCTTATCTTTCGCCTGAGCGGTGTCCCACATTGCGGTATCTAACTGTAACTGTTCAGTTTTGATGCCTTTATCGTTCAATTCTTTAATCACGTAAGTGGTACGTGCTTCTGCATCCGGATGGCCCGGTTCACCTTTCAGCAGTACGGACTGAATCTGACCGTCTTTGTTCAGATCCCAACCCTGATTCGCCGCCCAGTGTTTAGCAATCAAATCGCCCTGAATAATGCCGGACTCTTTGGAGTCAGTGCCAACGTAGTAGGCTTTGTCGTAGCTATCCAGCGCCTTACGAGACGGTTCTTTGTTGAAGAAAACCACCGGCACGTTTTGCCCACGCGCTTTCTCAATCACCGTACCCGCAGCTGCCGGGTCAACCAGGTTGATTGCCAGTGCCTTCACCCCTTTCGCCAGCAATACGTCGATCTGATCGTTCTGCTTGGACTGGTCATTCTGAGAATCATTCATCAGCAGCTGAACATCTGGCGCGGCTTTCGCATCTTACTCAATAGCCTTGCGCACTACAGACATAAAGTTATCGTCGTACTTATAGATTGTTACACCAATGCGAGTATCAGCAGCGTGTGCAGCGGCACCGAATAACATGCTGGCCATCACAGCAGACAGGGTTAACACCTTCTTATTCATGGTATCTCCGGTTTTTCTTATGCAGGGTAGTGCTTGAGATAAATGCTCGGCAGGGCAGTAGAGTTAATGAAGTGTTACTGAACGCCGAAGCTCACTTTTTAAAATTCGTTCTTCCATGCCCGGTAACGCTCCAGAAAACGGCTTTAATTGTTGTTATGACGCTATTACCTCGGTGAAAGTGATTATTCACTGTTACATACGGGTTACAACGTTAAAACGGTGCAATCATAGCTATCACATTGTTAAGATACTGTGAAATCACTCACAGATTGAAAGCGGTTACATCGCCTGATTTGTTGAGTTAGTGATCGCCGCCGCATTCTGGCGCGTTGCGACAGAATGGCGACGCACTAACGTCGGCATAAAACAGTGGCTGGCACGAGGATCAATATTGCCTGCTGCCCCCTGCAAGGCCAGTTCGGTGGCTAATTTAGCCATTGAAGCAATGGGATAACGCACGGTCGTTAATTGCGGGTCGGTGTAACGGGCGATGGGAATATCATCGAAACCGATGATTGAGAGATGTAACGGAATCGCAATGCCATTATCTTTTAATGCTGTCAGTGCGCCAGCGGCCATATTGTCGTTATAAGCAAATATAGCGGTAAGTTGTAGATTGCGCCCCAGCAGTTCAACCATCGCCGCCTCACCGCCCGGCATGTCCGGCGTACCAGTGCCAATCCAGCTTTCCGGCGGAATAATATCCTGCTCTTTCAACGCACTCATCCAGCCTGCTTTACGCATGGCGTCATCTTCAATGCCGTGACTGGAAGAAAGATAACCAATACGTTGATGACCGTTATTCAGCAACATGCGCGTCGCCATTCGGGCACCGCTGAGATTATCCAGGCAAACGCAACGATGGGCGTACCCCGGCACAACGCGGTTGATTAACACCATACCGGGAATGTTATCCATAAATTGCGCCAGTTCATCGTCACTCAATGCTTTTGAGTGAACAATCAACGCATTACAACGCTGGCGAATTAACACCTCAATGGCGTGACGCTCTTTTTCCGCTTCATGATAGCTATTGCCGATTAGCACGTATTTCTGATGCTGCTGAGCGACTAGATCCACCGCTTTTACCAGCGCGCCGAAAAACGCATCAGAAACGTCCATCACCACCACGCCAATGGTGTCGCTAACCTGAGTTGCCAGCGCCTGGGCATTGGCGTTTGGCCGATAATCCAGCTCACTCACGGCTTTCATTACTGCTTCACGCGTGTCGGCACTGACCAGCGTGCTGTTATTGAGCACCCGGGAAACCGTTGCCACAGAGACGCCAGCCTGACGCGCTACATCACGAATGGTGATCATATTCACTACCTGTTATGAGATTGCAGTAAATGACTGCTTGCTGGCGGCTATTTTGTCAGCACTGAATACAGGACTTCGTGAATCGAGTCACAGCAATGGAAACGGTTACAGCCGTTTTGTTAACGAATGTGATCCAGATCGTTATCTTGATGTTTTAGATATTGCCGTTCCGGCAGCACGCAAAGTTAACTGACGCCAGAGCCATTCCACCGGCCCCTGGCGGAAGTAACGCAGCCAGATAACAGAGAAGAGGATATTCGCCAGCCATACCGGAATAACAAACGCCAGCAGCTCCAGGCGGTCAAAATGCATAAACAAACCGAGGTGGTAAAAAAGCATGGTACAAATCAGCGTTTGCAATAGATAGTTGGTCAGCGCCATCCGTCCGACGCAGGCGATCGCAAGCACCAGCTTAAAGCGGCTCAATTGCGGCCAGAAGCCATAAAACAGCGACGCATAGCCAATCGCCTGAAACGGCGCACTCAGTTCCCGCGGCATTTGAAGTAAGAAGGCACACCAGCGATACGCCCAGTCCAGCTGCCATTGCAGGGCGATGGCAGGAAGGTTAATGGTCACCCCAATCGCCACCAGCACAAAACCAGTACGACGATAGTGACGTAAGCTGAACTGCCCTTTCAGCCAGCCGCTGCGCATCAGCGCCGCACCAATGAGCATCATCCCTGCCAGTTGCCAGCCATACTGTGCGCCCAGTGCCAGTAAACTGTTGCCAACACCATCGGCACGATTACTGATCGCTTCAACGCCGCCGTGAAGCTTCCAGTATTTTTCATACAAAATAGCCGATGCATCCGGCGTCCAGGCGCGGCTGGTCTGGCTGTCGGAAATCAGCCCCAATAACAGCAAAACGCCAAGCCCCACCAGATAAAGCATGACGCCTGTATTAAACAGGCTTTTTACCGATGGCGCATCGCGCACCAGCCGCCAGCAGATTAAGCCCACCAGCCCGTAAGCCAGCAGAATATCGCCGTCCCAGAACAATAAACCGTGAATAAAACCCAGCAAGACTAACAGCGTTAACCGCGACTGGATCCAGCGTCTGCCACGGGGCAGCAACATTTGCAGGCCCGCACCAAACAGCAGCGCAAAAAGCGTGAGGAATTTCACCTGGCCGATGAGATCGAGAAATGCCCAGGTCCATGCATCCTGCGGCGTAATAGCGCCGTACCAGGCGGGATTGAGATAAGCCGCCTTTGGTAGCCCAAAGGCGCTGATGTTTAATAGCAGGATCCCCAGAATGGCGACGCCGCGAACAAAATCGAGCGTTACGTTGCGCTCCATGGTTCCTGCCTTTTAATCAGTTGTGATGACGCACAGCGCGCAGAAACTCGTGGCGCGTATTCTGACTGGATTTGAACAATCCACCAAGAGAGGTCGTTGTTGTGGCACTGGTTGCATCGCGGATGCCACGCGCTTTCACGCAGTAATGCACCGCATCAATGGAGACAGCCACGTTATTGGTGCCCAGCAGCGTTTGTAGCGCAATAAGAATTTGCTGCGTCAGACGTTCCTGCACCTGCGGACGCTGGGCAAAGAACTGCACGATACGGTTAATTTTTGACAGACCGATCACCGAATCTTTCGGGATATAAGCCACCGTCGCTTTGCCATCGATGGTAACAAAATGGTGTTCACAGGTACTGGTCAGAGTGATATCGCGCACGGTGACCATTTCATCGACCTTCATTTTGTTTTCAATGAGGGTGATTTTCGGGAAGTTGGCGTAATCCAGACCGGAGAAAATTTCATCGACATACATTTTAGCGATGCGATGCGGCGTTTCCATCAAACTGTCATCAGCCAGGTCGAGATTCAGCAGCTGCATGATTTCGGTCATATGACCAGCAATAAGGCTTTTGCGCGTTTCGTTATCCATTTCATGCACGGGCGGGCGCAGCGGTGTTTCCAGTCCTCGCGCAACTAACGCTTCATGAACCAGGGCCGCTTCTTTACTGAGTGATGGCATTTATGATTTCTCCTGCAGGTGTGACGCCTCCGCCCTGCGTGGGGGCAAAGTTATTAAGCTGATTTACAGCCTGATTATTGTGCGTGAGGCGGCGCACATAATCCAGTATTCACAGCGATAATTATTGTAATTGCCGCTGCCTTTCATCAGCAGATGTTAAAACATCGTTATGCAAATACGGAAGTGAAAGTTACTCACAGCACATTGAATAAACGGTATGATGAAGAAATTGCAAACAACACAACAAGGAGCCACGCATGGAAATGCTCGAAGAGCACCGCTGTTTTGAAGGCTGGCAGCAACGCTGGCGACACGACTCCAGTACCTTAAACTGCCCGATGACGTTCAGTATCTTTCTCCCACCCCCTCGTGATCACACCCCGCCACCAGTGCTGTACTGGCTTTCCGGATTAACCTGCAATGACGAGAACTTCACCACCAAGGCGGGTGCCCAGCGCGTGGCGGCAGAACTGGGGATTGTACTGGTGATGCCAGACACCAGCCCGCGCGGCGAAAAGGTTGCCAACGACGATGGCTACGATTTAGGCCAGGGCGCAGGCTTTTATCTTAATGCCACGCAACCGCCGTGGGCGACGCATTACCGGATGTATGATTATCTGCGCGATGAATTACCGGCGCTGGTTCAGTCGCAATTTAATGTCAGCGACCGCTGCGCCATTAGCGGTCACTCAATGGGTGGTCACGGTGCGCTGATTATGGCGCTGAAAAATCCGGGTAAATACACCAGCGTTTCGGCCTTTGCGCCAATTGTGAATCCGTGCAGCGTCCCGTGGGGAATCAAAGCGTTTAGCAGCTATTTAGGTGAGGACAAAAATGCATGGCTGGAATGGGACAGTTGCGCGCTGATGTATGCCAGTAACGCGCAGGATGCGATCCCGACGCTTATCGATCAGGGCGATAATGATCAGTTTCTTGCCGACCAGTTGCAACCTGCGGTACTGGCAGAAGCCGCGCGCCAGAAAGCGTGGCCGATGACGCTGCGTATTCAGCCGGGATATGATCACAGTTACTACTTCATCGCCTCTTTTATAGAGGATCACCTGCGCTTCCATGCGCAGTATTTACTGAAGTGAAAGTCCGCCCGGTTCGCCGGGCATCTTCTCATCAGAAGCGATAATCCACTGCCATAAAGTAACGACGTCCGTCTTCGTTATAGCTGTAGTCGTCACGACTGAGATCCTTGTCGCCAAGGTTCAGCACGCCTGCGCGCAGTTTGACGTCTTTAGTCACCTGCCAGGCCGCGCCGGTATTCCAGATGGTATAACCGCCCGGTGTTTTAGCCGTCGCGCTGTCGGCGCGTTTCTGCCCGGTATAGTGACCAGAAACATAGAATGACCAGTCTTCCAGCGCCAGCGGTTTCCAGTCCAGCGTACCGTTAGCAGTATGGAACGGCAGATCGGATAGCGGTTTGTTTTCGCCGTTGCTGACATCACGACCATCGTTGTAGGTGTAGTTGATCGACAGTTTCCATTCATCGTTGAACGGAATTTTCAGTTCGGTTTCCACGCCCTGAATACGAGCTTTGTTAACGTTGTAGTAGCTAAATACCGGTATGCGCCGTCCGTTAGCGCCCGTCTCAAAACCAACAAAGTTTTGGTAGCCCGGTGCAGCGTTGACGTCAGACGTACGGCTGATGCTGATACGATCTTTCACATCGTTACGGAAAACGGTAACGCTGGATTCACCCCCTTCCAGCCAGCCTTCTTCACCCATGTAGTAAAGCCCCAGCTCCCAACTTTCGCTGGTTTCTGGTTTCAGATCCGGGCTACCCACAATCTTACATGCGCCACGGCAGGAATTGCTCGTCCAGTCAGGGCTAAGTTGCAACAGAGAAGGTGCTTTAAATGCCGTCGCCCAGCCCCCTTTCACCGTTACGGTGTCGGTGGCGTTATAAACCAGGTAGGCACGCGGACTCCAGTGTTCACCGTAGGTTTCGTGATCGTCCATACGCACGCCGGTCGTCAGCGCCAGCGGCTCGAAGATCCGCCATTCATCTTCCACAAACAGCGCGTACTGGCTGGCAGACGTTTTGGAGCTGGTTCCCCCGGTCAGGTTCACCGCATCGCTAAGTTTGTCGTGACGCCATTCACCGCCAACCGTGAGAAACTGATTAATCGCCGTCAGCGGCAACGTGTATTTGCCGTCGACCGTATTGCTTTCGGAAGTTATCGGGCTGCTGTTGCCAGGGTTTTTGTTCTCGACTTTCTCACCGTAGTATTTCAGTTCGCTGGTGCCGTAATCCCAACGCCCATTATGGCTGACGGAGTAGTTCTGGCGTTCCAGGCGGTTTTTGTCCAGCGAGTTCCTGACGGTCGAAACCGTATCCGGCAGTAAAATCGTGATTTTGATTCGGTGTCCAGGCAAATTCGACATTGCCGTCGCGGCTGGAGAATCCTTCAATACGCGGCATTTCTCCGGTATCGGTGGTCGTTGAGTTTTGCGGGTCATCCTTTTCACGTTTTGCCAGGCTGCCGTAAGCTTTCATTCCCAGCACACCATCAATTAATGGTCCACTGGTAAAGAACTGACCGTTATAGGTATCACCGCGATCGCGATGTTCCTGAATGGTGGTATCGACGGTAACGGTACCCGACCATTTCTGACCGATTTTTTTGGTGATGATATTCACTACACCGCCGAGCGCATCGGAGCCGTATAGCGACGACATCGGGCCACGAACCACTTCAATACGTTCGATGGAATCGACCGGGATCCAGTTCAGATCGAAATCATTGTGGCGGAAGACGGCATTGCGGGAGTTAACGCGTTTACCGTCGACGAGAATCAGGGTGTAGCTGCTGTCCAGACCACGAATACTAACGCCCTTACGGTTATCCCCTTCGTTCGTCAGTTGTACGCCAGGCACTTCTTTGAGGACATCCTTCAGATTCTGTACCGGTTTTCGCTGCAGGTCTTCCTGGGTAATGACGCTGATACTGGCGGGTGCATCTTTGAGGTTTTGTTCAACGGAAGATGCAGTGACAACCATCGTTTCGCCATCATCATCGACCGCTAACACAGGCCATGCACAAGAAATAGCGGACAAACACAGCCTGACCCGTACGAAAGGGTTCAACCTAAACATTCCATATCTCCATGAGGTAACTACGAAAATAAAATGGGTTATCGCTCACACCTTCTTCACGTCCCCTTGCGTACGGCAGCATCGCGGTGGACTTATTTGTATGCAGGTGATCATCCCAGAAAGCCGGAACAGCCTCTGATTTGTCAGCCTTTTTTGATTGCGGCGTAACGATAATGCAAACGATAACAATTATCAATCCAAATGTTAAATTTTATATCCGCATGATTTGTCAGGGAAATGGAATTGAAAAAGCCCTCTCGGTTGAGAGGGCTTAGCAAGGAAGGGAGGAAACTTATTTCTTATCGTTCTGCGGGAACTTCATTTCGCTGTAGCGTACGAAGTGAGTTCCTTTAATCAGCTTGTAGCCGAACCAAATAATCAGGAACAGCGGGATACCAATATACGTTGCCGCTACGCCGCCCCAGTCAATGGTATCTTTCAGGAACGCTTCGTAGTTCTGGCCCAAAGTGATAATCAGACACAGAATGAATGCGAAGATCGGCCCCAGTGGGAAGAAACCTGAACGGTACGGCAGATCGTTAATGTCGTGTCCCTGCAATACGTAACCGCGACGGAAGCGATAGTGGCTAATGGCAATCCCCAGCCAGGCGATAAAACCCGTCATCCCGGAGGTGTTCAGCAGCCACAGGTATACCGTCTGGTTGCCAAACATGGAGGTCAGGAAGCACAGACCGGCAATCACCGTCGTCGCATACAGCGCATTACGCGGCACACCACCACGCGACAGTTTAGCGAAAATGCGCGGCGCTTTACCGTCACACGCCAGGGTGTACAGCATACGAGTAGACGCATACATACCGGAGTTACCGGCTGACAGCACCGCCGTCAGAATAACTGCGTTCATCACCGCCGCCGCAGAGAGCAGACCCGCGTGCTGGAACACCAGGGTGAACGGACTAACGCTGATGTCTTTAACATCGTTACGCAGCAGGCTCGGATCGGTGTACGGAATAATCAGGCTGATAATCAGGATCGCGAACACATAGAACAACAGGATTCGCCAGAACACCTGACGTACCGCGCGTGGAATGTTTTTCGCCGGATCTTCGGACTCGCCTGCAGCAATACCGATCAGCTCGGTTCCCTGGAAAGAGAAGCCGACAATCATAGCTACGCCGATCATCGCCGCAAAACCACCAGCAAACGGCGCTTCGCCGATTGTCCAGTTGCTCCAGCCCGCAGGCTGCGCGCCTTTGAAGATACCGATAATCATCAGCACGCCAACGATGATAAAGACAATAACTGTCGTGACTTTGATCAGTGAGAACCAGTATTCCGCTTCACCAAAGCCACGAACTGAGATGTAGTTCAGCAGGAAGATAACGCCGAGGAACAACGCACTCCAGATCCAGCCCGGTGTATCCGGGAACCACCAGCTCATGACCAGCTGAGCTGCAACCAGGTCAACGGCGATAGTCACCGCCCAGTTGTACCAGTAGTTCCAGCCCAGCGCGAAGCCAAAGCCTTCTTCAACATAGTTCTGACCGTAAGTGGCAAACGAACCGGAAACCGGCATATATGCAGCCAGTTCACCGAGACTGGTCATCAGGAAGTAAACCATCAGGCCAATCAGCATATACGAGAGCAATGCCCCGCCCGGACCTGCCTGAGAAATCGTTGCGCCAGAGGCAACAAAAAGACCTGTACCGATGGAACCGCCAATGGCAATCATCGTCAGGTGACGCGCCTTTAATTCACGGCGTAAGCCCGGCGCTTCTGTGGTTTTAGTTTCGGAAACCATACAAAAATGCTATCCATCTTAAAAATGAGGCGCGATTGTAGCAGACGATTGGCAATCCTTCCGGCAGAAATACACGGTTATAAGACACCTTCATGATCGCCCTGGGATTATAAGTAAAGCAGCCAATCTCTTTTCTGGCGAATGCATGCTGAGGGCGCTGCGTCACGAAATCGACACAGCACCAGCATGTTCTTGTACAGCAACTTAACGCGGTATATTCGCGGGATCGCAATAGTCCAGAAAGCGCCGTAGCGCGTTGGAAAGGTGTTTTTGCCGATGATGTATACGCCACAACGTACGCATCAGGCGCGGCAGAGGGACCGCAACTTCACTTAATGTGCCTGCCTGCAATTGATCTTCAATCACCCGTCGCGACAGGCAACTAATTCCCAACCCATGACGCACCGCATGTTTGATTGCCTCGGAGTTACCTAATTCCATCGCCATCTCAAACTTCGGTAAATGTGACAGCAATAGATAATCGACAATCTCCCGCGTGCCGGAACCGCGTTCACGCAGGATCCACGGCGCAGCGGCCAGCTGTTCTAAGGTGACCGGACCACGAGCCAACGGCGAAGTCGGCGCGGCGAAAACCACCAGCTCGTCTTCCAGCCACGGTTCAGAAATGATTTCAGTGCTGTGGCACGGTCCTTCAATAAAGCCAATATCAACGCGGAAATCCAGCACCGCTTGCATCACGTCCTGGCTGTTCCCAACGCTAAGTTCAATCGGCAACTGCGGATAATCATGGCGATAACGGGCGATAACTGCAGGCAGAATGTAGTTACCGATGGTACTACTGGCATAGATACGAATCGCGCCGTTGTCTTCGCGAAACAGTTGTTCGATTTCAACCGCCTGTTCAAGCAATGCCAACGCACGCGGATAGAGCAGCCGCCCGTGTTCATTAACAACCAGTCTTTTCCCCACGCGATCAAACAGTTGCACGCCAAGCTGCCCTTCCAGGTCGGTCAAGGCTGCGCTCACTGCTGATTGCGACAACGCCAGCATCACCGACGCCTGGGTGGTTGATCCACTTTTCAATACTTCTGCAAAAACTTCCAACTGCCGGAGGGTGATGTGCATAGTCGCTTACCACTTATAAAGATTAATTATAAATATATAATCAATTTTATTTTTAAACCAGTTAGTCGTAACCTTATGCCCGGTTATAAGGAGAGGGTTATGACGAATATCACCTTACAGAAACAACATCGTACACTGTGGCATTTTATTCCGGGGTTAGCCCTGAGTGCAGTTATCACCGGGGTCGCCCTGTGGGGTGGTTCCATTCCCGCGGTTGCGGGTGCCGGGTTTAGTGCCCTCACCCTCGCAATCTTGTTGGGGATGGTTTTAGGCAACACCATCTATCCGCACATCTGGAAAAGCTGTGACGGTGGTGTGCTGTTTGCCAAGCAATATTTATTACGTCTGGGTATCATTCTTTATGGCTTCCGTCTGACGTTCTCGCAAATTGCCGATGTCGGTATCAGTGGGATCATCATTGACGTGTTGACGCTGTCCAGTACCTTCCTGCTGGCTTGCTTCCTGGGGCAGAAAGTGTTTGGTCTGGATAAGCACACCAGCTGGTTGATCGGTGCCGGTAGCAGTATCTGTGGTGCTGCCGCGGTACTGGCGACTGAGCCGGTAGTGAAAGCGGAAGCCAGTAAAGTAACCGTGGCTGTTGCAACCGTTGTTATCTTCGGGACCGTCGCGATTTTCCTCTACCCGGCGATATATCCGCTGATGTCTCAATGGTTTAGTCCGGAAACTTTCGGTATCTACATTGGTTCTACTGTGCACGAAGTGGCGCAGGTGGTGGCGGCAGGTCATGCCATCAGCCCGGATGCGGAAAACGCAGCAGTTATTTCCAAAATGCTGCGCGTGATGATGCTGGCTCCGTTCCTCATCCTGCTGGCGGCGCGTGTTAAACAGCTGTCTGGGGCGAACAGCGGCGAGAAAAGCAAAATCACTATTCCGTGGTTTGCCATCTTGTTCATCGTCGTTGCCATCTTTAACTCGTTCCACCTGTTACCGCAGAGCGTGGTGAACATGCTGGTAACGCTGGATACCTTCCTGCTGGCAATGGCGATGGCGGCGCTGGGTCTGACCACTCACGTCAGCGCGCTGAAAAAAGCCGGGGCGAAACCTCTGCTGATGGCACTGGTACTGTTTGCCTGGCTGATTGTTGGTGGTGGTGCGATTAACTATGTGATTCAAAGCGTCATCGCATAAACCACTACATCTTGCTCCTGTTAACCCGCTATCATTACCGTTTTCCTCCAGCGGGTTTAACAGGAGTCCTCGCATGAAATACATTGGAGCGCACGTTAGTGCTGCTGGCGGTCTGGCAAATGCCGCAATTCGCGCCGCCGAAATCGACGCAACCGCGTTTGCCTTGTTCACCAAAACCAACGTCAGTGGCGTGCCGCACCGCTCACGACGCAAACCATCGATGAATTCAAAGCAGCCTGTGAAAAATATCACTACACATCGGCGCAAATTCTTCCCCACGACAGCTATCTGATTAACCTCGGACATCCGGTCACTGAAGCTCTGGAAAAATCGCGCGATGCCTTTATAGATGAAATGCAGCGTTGCGAACAACTGGGGCTTTCTTTGCTCAACTTCCACCCTGGCAGCCATCTGATGCAGATTTCAGAAGAGGATTGCCTTGCGCGTATTGCCGAATCCATCAACATTGCGCTGGATAAAACTCAAGGTGTAACAGCGGTGATTGAAAACACCGCCGGTCAGGGCAGTAACTTAGGGTTTAAATTCGAACATCTCGCGGCGATTATCGACGGCGTGGAAGATAAATCCCGTGTCGGCGTCTGCATTGATACCTGCCATGCTTTCGCTGCCGGGTATGATTTGCGTACTCCAGCCGAATGCGAGAAAACGTTCGCGGATTTTGCCCGTATTGTTGGCTTTAAGTATCTGCGCGGGATGCACCTTAACGATGCGAAAAGCACCTTTGGCAGCCGCGTTGACCGCCATCATAGCCTCGGTGAAGGCAATATCGGTCATGATGCGTTCCGCTGGATCATGCAGGACGACCGTTTCGACGGCATTCCGCTGATCCTTGAAACCATCAACCCGGATATCTGGGCAGAAGAGATCGCCTGGCTGAAAGCGCAACAAACTGAAAAAGCGGTAGCCTGAAGATGAATAACCGGGAAAAGGAGATCCTTGCAATTTTACGGCGTAACCCGCTGATTCAGCAGAACGAAATTGCGGACATGCTGCAAATCAGTCGTTCGCGCGTTGCGGCGCATATTATGGATTTAATGCGCAAAGGGCGGATTAAAGGCAAAGGTTACATTCTCACCGAGCAGGAATACTGCGTAGTGGTGGGGACAATCAATATGGATATTCGCGGGATCGCGGATATCCGTTACCCGCAAGCGGCTTCTCATCCCGGTACAATTCATTGCTCGGCGGGCGGCGTGGGACGCAACATCGCCCACAATCTGGCGCTGTTAGGCCGTGACGTCCATTTGCTTTCAGTGATTGGCGATGACTTTTATGGCGAAATGCTCCTGGAAGAAACGCGCCGTGCCGGCGTGAATGTCTCCGGCTGCGTTCGTTTGCATGGTCAAAGCACATCGACGTATCTGGCAATTGCCAATCGAGACGATCAAACCGTGCTGGCGATTAACGATACCCATCTGCTGGAACAGTTGACACCGCAACTACTGAACGGGTCGCGCGATTTACTTCGTCATGCGGGCGTGGTACTGGCTGATTGCAACCTGACAGCCGAGGCGCTGGAATGGGTCTTTACCCTCGCTGATGAAATCCCGGTGTTTGTCGATACCGTTTCAGAATTCAAAGCGGGCAAAATCAAACACTGGCTGGCGCATATTCACACCCTGAAACCCACTTTACCGGAGCTGGAAATTTTATGGGGACAGGCGATCACCAGCGATGCTGACCGTAATGCCGCAGTGAATGCATTGCATCAGCAAGGTGTTCAGCAACTGTTTGTTTATTTGCCCGATGAGTCAGTTTATTGCAGCGAAAAGGATGGAGAACAATTTTTGCTGACCGCGCCAGCGCATACGACAGTAGACAGTTTTGGTGCTGGCGATGGTTTTATGGCGGGCCTGGTATATAGCTTTCTTGAAGGATACAGTTTCCGCGACAGCGCCCGTTTTGCGGTAGCCTGCGCGGCAATTTCGCGCGCCAGCGGCAGCTTAAACAACCCTACCCTGTCTGCCGATAACGCGCTTTCATTAGTGCCAATGGTGTAACAATGTTGCCGGATTCGACGCTTGACCGCATCTTATCCGGCTCATAAATTGCGCACTACGCTAAACCAATAAAGAATCCTGCAATAGTAGCACTCATCAGGTTAGAAAGTGTCGCCGCCGCCAGCGCGCGTAAACCAAGTTGGGCGATTTCCGGCACACGGTGTGGCGCAACCGCAGAAAACGCCCCCACCACCACCCCGATAGAACCAAAGTTAGCGAAACCGCACAACGCGAAAGAAATAATCGCCACGGTTTTAGCATCCAGAGTGCCACCCGTTTGCAGATATGGCGAGAAATTGAGATAAGCGACAAATTCATTGATCGCCAGCTTCTGCCCAATCAAACTCCCGGCAAGATTTGCATCACTCCAGTCAACCCCCATCACCCACGCCAATGGGGCCAACAGGTAACCTAAAATGGACTCCAGCGAGGCATGTGCAAAACCAAACCAGCCGCCAACGCCGCCGATAATACCATTAATTAACGCAATGATGGCGACAAATGCCATAACAACTGTCGCTACACCGGCGGCGATTTTCAGCCCGGTCATTGCCCCTGTCGCAGCGGCTTCAATAATGCTTTTTGGCGGTGTTTCGGTGAAAGAGAGGTTATTAAAGGAAACCTGCGAAGATTCCGTAGCCGGGCTTAACAGGCGAGCAAACAAGATCCCGCCTGGGATCGCCATTAACGATGCCGCCAGCAAATATTCCACAGGTACGCCCAGGGCGGCGTAACCAATCATTGTCGAACCAGCAATCGAGGCCATGCCACTACAAATCGCTGTAAATAATTCATTGCGATTCAGATGATCGATAAAGGGTTTGACGATCGCCGGAATTTCGTTTTGCCCGAGGAAAATGGTGGTGACCGCGACGAATGACTCAATCTTGCTGATATTTAATGCTTTCTGGAATATACCGCCGAGAATGCGAATTAAAATCCCCATCACACCGATGTAGTAGAGAATACTCACCAGTGCAGTGACGAAGATAATTGCCGGTAATACCCTGAAACCAAAGATAAATCCTGCGCCATCAAACAGCGTGTCCATTTTCGGCCCGACCAGCGAACCGAAGATAAATGCGCTACCCGCGTCGCTGTACGCCATCACTTTATGCACGCCAAAAGCGACTTTTTCAGCGACCCAACGCCCTGCCGGTAACCAAAGCATAATCCCGCCAATCACGACCTGTAACACTAACGCCGCGCCAACGGTACGCAGCTGATCTTCTTCTTGTTTACTGACAGCAAAAACGCAATCGTCAGCAATACCACCATTCCCAGAACACTTCTCATGACATCCATAGTTATTATCTCTTCATGTCATATTGGGCGACGGCTTTCTGCCCATCAGAAATAGCCGGGCTTGGATCTTGCGATACTGACCCGGCTTGTTATCAACACTTAATGGGTTTTGATGTAGCCGCGCACGCACTCTTCGACTAAGCCCCAGAACCAGTCGGTATCAATAGTGATGCCGACTTTGGTATTAGCGGGCTTGCCAAGAACGCCCAGCTCGTCGCAGACGGTACGCCCATAGCAAGGGCCACTGTTGACGTCCACTTCGACGTACATCTCCTGGGTTTTAATGCCATCAGGGTTAATCAGATAACCGATGCAGGTGGCGTCGTGCACCGGGCCGCCAGCCAGGCCGTAGTTTTCGAACTGCGTTTTGAGAGTGAAGTTCATGATGTCGCTGAACAGCTCTCCGGCAGGGCCGCCTGCCCTTTCCATCCGTGCAATCACGTCCGGGGTGCAAACAGTCTGGTTGGTGAGATCGAGGCCCATCATCACTAATGGAACGCCGGAGGTGAACACCACGCGGGCTGCTTCCGGATCAGCAAAGATGTTGAACTCGGCAGATGGCGTGAAGTTGCCTGTACCGTAAGCGCCGCCCATTAGCACAATTTCACGGATTTTGGGCAGGATCGCGGGTTGCATACGCATTGCCACCGCGATATTTGAAAGCGGACCAACCGGCACCAGAGTGATATCGCCATCGCTTGCCATCAGGGTATCAATGATGTATTTCACCGCGTGGGTACTTTCTGCCTGGCGGGTCAGCGACTCGAATACCGGACCATCCAGTCCGGTTTCACCGTGAATATTATCGGCAACGATTTGTTTACGCATAATGGGGGTAATGCTGCCAACTTACTGATTTAGTGTATGATGGTGATTTTAAGGTGCTTGCGTGGCTTCCATTTCCATCAGATGTCCTTCCTGCTCCGCTACTGAAGGCGTGGTGCGTAACGGCAAAAGCACTGCCGGACATCAGCGCTATCTCTGCTCTCATTGCCGTAAAACATGGCAACTACAGTTCACTTACACCGCCTCTCAGCCCGGTACGCACCAGAAA
>NZ_MIIV01000517.1:0-19904 GCF_001743015.1 Shigella sp. FC1567 | reverse complement strand
GCTTATAATCTGGTGAGATATCAGATGATTAAAATGGCGGAACATCTGAAAGGTTACTGGCCGAATCAACTGAGTTTCTCAGAATCATGCGGAATGGTGATGAGAATGCTGATGACATTGCAGGGCGCTTCACCGGGACGTATACCGGAGCTGATGCGCGATCTTGCAAGTATGGGACAACTTGTGAAATTACCGACGAGAAGGGGAAGGGCCTTCCGAGAGTGGTAAAGGAGAGGCCCTGGAAATACCCCACAGCCCCGAAAAAGAGCCAGTCAGTTGCTT
Source organism: Shigella sp. FC1567 (assembly GCF_001743015.1). Taxonomy (NCBI): domain Bacteria; kingdom Pseudomonadati; phylum Pseudomonadota; class Gammaproteobacteria; order Enterobacterales; family Enterobacteriaceae; genus Shigella; species Shigella sp. FC1567. The sequence goes on along the minus strand of NZ_MIIV01000517.1, from coordinate 19,622 downwards.
AACTGACTGGCATTACACCGGTCGGCAGCCCTTTTTTATCTATGATAGTGATTACTCAACCGTAACCGATTTTGCCAAGTTACGCGGCTGGTCAACGTCGGTGCCTTTGATCAGCGCGACATGGTAAGCCAGCAGCTGCAGCGGAACGGTGTAGAAGATCGGTGCAATCACCTCTTCCACATGCGGCATCTCGATGATGTGCATGTTATCGCTACTTACAAAACCCGCATCCTGATCGGCGAAGACATACAACTGACCGCCACGCGCGCGAACTTCTTCAATGTTGGATTTCAGTTTTTCCAACAGTTCGTTGTTCGGTGCAACGACGATAACCGGCATATCCGCGTCAATCAGCGCCAGCGGGCCGTGTTTCAGCTCGCCAGCAGCGTAGGCTTCAGCGTGAATGTAGGAGATCTCTTTCAGCTTCAATGCGCCTTCCAGTGCGATTGGGTACTGATCGCCACGGCCCAGGAACAGTGCGTGATGTTTGTCAGAGAAATCTTCTGCCAGAGCTTCAATGCGTTTGTCCTGAGATAGCATCTGCTCAATACGGCTCGGCAGCGCCTGCAGACCATGCACAATGTCATGTTCAATGGAGGCATCCAGACCTTTCAGGCGAGACAGCTTCGCCACCAGCATCAACAGCACAGTTAACTGAGTGGTGAATGCTTTAGTGGACGCCACGCCGATTTCCGTACCCGCGTTGGTCATCAGCGCCAGATCGGATTCGCGCACCAGAGAAGAACCCGGAACGTTACAGATTGCCAGCGAACCAAGGTAACCCAGCTCTTTCGACAGACGCAGGCCCGCCAGGGTATCCGCGGTTTCGCCAGACTGTGACAAGGTGATCATCAGGCTGTTACGACGCACGGCAGATTTACGATAGCGGAATTCAGAGGCGATTTCGACGTCGCACGGAATACCTGCCAGCGATTCAAACCAGTAGCGGGAAACCATACCGGAGTTATAAGAAGTACCACAGGCGAGGATCTGAATATGCTCAACCTTCGACAGCAGTTCGTCGGCGTTCGGTCCCAGCTCGCTTAAATCAACCTGACCGTGGCTGATGCGCCCAGTAAGGGTGTTTTTGATCGCGTTCGGCTGTTCGTAGATCTCTTTCTGCATGTAGTGACGGTAAATACCTTTATCGCCCGCGTCATATTGCAGATTGGATTCGATATCCTGACGTTTTACTTCCGCGCCAGTTTTATCGAAGATGTTTACCGAACGGCGAGTAATTTCCGCAATATCGCCCTCTTCAAGGAAGATAAAGCGACGGGTCACCGGCAGCAGCGCCAGCTGGTCAGAAGCGATAAAGTTTTCGCCCATACCCAGGCCAATCACCAGCGGACTACCAGAACGTGCCGCCAGCAGGGTATCCGGGTGACGGGAGTCCATGATCACTGTACCGTACGCACCGCGCAGCTGCGGGATAGCACGCAGAACAGCCTCACGCAGAGTCCCGCCTTGTTTTAGCTCCCAGTTCACCAGATGGGCAATCACTTCGGTGTCGGTTTCAGAAACGAAGGTATAGCCACGCGCTTTTAACTCTTCACGCAGCGGTTCATGGTTTTCGATGATGCCGTTATGCACCACCATAATGTGTTCAGAAACATGCGGATGCGCGTTAGCTTCTGAAGGTTCACCGTGGGTCGCCCAGCGAGTGTGAGCAATACCGGTGCCGCCATGCAGAGGATGTTCTTCCGCTGCCTGAGCCAGCATCTGGACTTTACCGAGGCGACGCAGGCGGTCATATGACCTTCCGCATCAACAACGGCCAGACCAGCAGAGTCATATCCGCGGTATTCCAGACGACGTAAACCTTCAAGAAGGATTTCTGCTACATCACGTTGCGCGATCGCGCCAACAATTCCACACATAGTTTTTGATTCCGATTTATATCGTTGTCGGTCAACCTGTATGCCCGTTTTTTCGGGCGCCCCGAGCCTTGTAGAGAGTGGGGTTATTTTTATAGTTACTTCTTGTGGGAGGGAGATTATGTTATCTCCTCATCCCAGATGACCGGATTACCCGGCCAGAATTACTTTTTCTTTACCGGACGACGCCAGCCTTCTTTCTGAGTCTGCGGCACACGGCTGATAGCTAATGCATTTTCGCCGACATTACGCGTCACAGTTGTACCCGCAGCAATGGTCGCGCCTTTGCCTACTGTTACCGGGGCCACCAGCTGAGTGTCGGAACCGACAAACACATCGTCGCCGATAATGGTCTTAAATTTATTCGCACCATCGTAGTTGCAGGTAATGGTTCCCGCGCCGATGTTAACGTTATCGCCAATTTCCGCATCGCCCAGGTAAGTCAGATGACCAGCTTTCGAGCCTTTACCCAGACGCGCTTTTTTCATCTCAACAAAGTTACCGACGTGTGCACCTTCCAGCAACTCAGCACCAGGACGCAGACGGGCAAACGGGCCAATAGTACAGGCCGCTGCCAGATTCACGTCTTCCACAACGGTATACGGACTGATTTCGCAATCATCGCCAATCACGCTGTTTTTAATCACGCAACCGGTGCCGATTTTCACGCGATGACCGAGAGTCACGTTGCCCTCGATGATAACGTTAGTATCAATTTCAACATCGCGCCCGTGAGTAAGCGTACCGCGCAGATCAAAACGCGCCGGATCGCGCAGCATAACGCCTGCTAACAGCAGTTTTTCAGCCTGTTCGGACTGGTAAACGCGCTCCAGACGGGAGAGTTGCAGGCGGTTATTCACACCTTCTACTTCGCTTAAACGTTGCGGATGAACGGCGACGATTTCACGCCCTTCCTGATACGCCAGCGCAATAATGTCGGTGATGTAGTATTCGCCCTGAGCATTATTGTTGGTCAGCTTCGCCAGCCAGCGTTTCATATCTGCGCCGTTAGAGATCAGAATGCCGGTGTTGATCTCCTGAATCTGACGCTGCTCGTCGGTGGCATCTTTGTGCTCAACAATGCCGGTAACTTTGCCATTTTCACGGGTGATACGTCCATAACCGGTCGGATCATCCAGTTTCACCGTCAGCAGACCAATGCCACCCTGCGGTTTAGCATCACGCAGGCGCTGGAGTGTTTCGACAGAGATCAGCGGCACGTCGCCGTAGAGCATTAAAATGTCTTCATCATCGGCAAAGAAAGGTGCGGCCTGCTGCATTGCATGACCCGTACCCAGCTGCTCTGCCTGAAGCACCCAGTTAAGGTTGTCGTCTTTCAGCGCCTGTTTAAGCAGATCGCCGCCGTGACCGTACACCAGGTGAACGTGCGCTGCGCCTAATTCATTCGCAGCATCAATGACATGCTGAACCATCGCTTTCCCGGCAAGGGTATGCAGCACTTTCGGAAGATCGGAATACATGCGCGTGCCTTTGCCTGCGGCAAGGATCACTACGCTCATAGCATTATTCAACATACGCGTCCTGACTGTAATTTGAGAACGAATTTAAACCGCTTCACCTTGAAAAAACTACATTTTTTTCATCGTGAAATGGACAGAGGATAAATTGTTCAATAACGGATTATCCCCGCTGACGAAAGTGCCATTTTCGACCATCGTCACGCCTTTTGTCTGCAGAAAATTAAGGCAGTACCTTCATTTAAGCGTCAGGTGGATGTTTTTGCTCTTATTTCGATCAATGAATAAACGGGAAAACAGGGGTGTTTTATATCAGCAGGATCTATGTGAACGCTCTTCAGGACGGATCACGCGTAAAAAAAAACCAGCCTGTTTCCAGACTGGCTTTTGTGCTTTTCAAGCCGGTGTTACATCGCTTTTTTGGTCAACTCGATAACGCGCAGCTGCGCGATCGCTTTGGCCAGTTCCGCAGACGCCTGAGCGTAATCTACGTCGCCGTGAGAGCTGCTAATGTGCTCTTCAGCCTTACGTTTCGCTTCCATGGCTCGCGCTTCGTCGAGATCCTGGCCGCGAATTGCGGTGTCGGCCAGAACGGTCACGTTGCCAGACTGCACTTCAAGAATGCCGCCAGACAGATAGATAAACTCTTCGTGACCGTGCTGTTTCACGATGCGAATCATACCAGGCTTAATGGCGGTGAGCAGCGGTGCGTGGCCAGGGTAGATCCCCAGTTCACCTTCGCTACCCGTTACCTGGATTTTCTCGACCAGACCAGAGAACATTTGTTGCTCTGCGCTGACGACGTCCAGGTGGTAAGTCATTGCCATATCACCCTCCGATTAAGGCGTTAAAGTTTTTTGGCTTTTTCCACAGCTTCTTCGATGGAACCGACCATGTAGAACGCCTGCTCCGGCAGGTGATCGTATTCGCCTTCCATGATGCCTTTAAAGCCACGGATGGTGTCTTTCAGGGAGACGTATTTACCCGGAGAACCGGTGAATACTTCTGCCACGAAGAACGGCTGGGACAGGAAGCGCTGGATCTTACGAGCACGCGCTACCACCAGTTTGTCTTCTTCAGACAGTTCATCCATACCCAGGATGGCGATGATGTCTTTCAGTTCCTGATAACGTTGCAGGATGGACTGAACGCCACGCGCGGTGTCGTAGTGTTCCTGACCAACCACCAGCGGGTCCAGCTGACGGCTGGTGGAGTCCAGCGGGTCAACGGCCGGGTAGATACCCAGAGACGCGATCTGACGGCTCAGTACCACGGTTGCGTCAAGGTGCGCAAAGGTGGTTGCCGGAGACGGGTCAGTCAAGTCATCCGCAGGTACGTATACCGCCTGTACGGAGGTGATAGAACCAGTTTTGGTGGAGGTGATACGTTCCTGCAGAACGCCCATCTCTTCCGCCAGGGTCGGCTGATAACCTACCGCTGAAGGCATACGGCCCAGCAGTGCGGATACTTCCGTACCGGCCAGGGTGTAACGATAGATGTTGTCAACGAACAGCAGAACGTCACGACCTTCGTCACGGAATTTCTCAGCCATGGTCAGACCGGTCAGAGCAACGCGCAGACGGTTTCCCGGCGGCTCGTTCATCTGGCCATACACCAGGGATACTTTGTCGATAACGTTGGAGTCGGTCATTTCGTGGTAGAAGTCGTTACCCTCACGAGTACGTTCACCTACGCCCGCAAACACAGAGTAACCGGAGTGCTCGATCGCGATGTTACGAATGAGCTCCATCATGTTTACGGTTTTACCTACACCCGCACCACCGAACAGACCAACTTTACCGCCCTTAGCGAACGGACACATCAGGTCGATAACTTTGATACCGGTTTCCAGCAGTTCCTGAGAGTTTGACAGCTCTTCGTAGGAAGGTGCTGCGCGGTGAATCGCCCAACGCTCTTCTTCACCGATCTCGCCTTTCATGTCGACCGGTTCACCCAGTACGTTCATGATACGGCCCAGAGTCGCTTTACCTACCGGGACTTCGATCGGGTGTTCGAGGTCTTTTACATCCAGACCGCGACGCAGACCGTCGGAGGAACCCATTGCGATGGTACGCACGATACCGCCGCCGAGCTGCTGCTGAACTTCCAGCACCAGACGCTCATTACCATTTTGCACCTCAAGAGCATCGTACACGCGCGGTACGGCATCCTGAGGGAATTCGACGTCAACTACGGCGCCGATTACCTGGACAATCTTTCCAGTAGCCATCTTAAATCCTCTACGAAATAACCTGTTTAAACCGCGGCGGCCCCCGAGACGATCTCGGTGAGTTCCTGAGTAATGCTGGCCTGACGAGCTTTGTTGTATACCAACTGCAGCTCTTTAATCAGGCTGCCGCCATTGTCGGTCGCGGCTTTCATCGCCACCATACGGGCGGCCTGCTCGCTGGCCAGGTTTTCAACCACGCCCTGATAAACCTGAGATTCGACATAACGACGCAGCAGGGTATCCAGCAACGCCTTCGGATCGGGTTCGTACAGGTAATCCCAGGATTTATGTTTCAGATCATCATCATCTGATGCCGGTAACGGCAGCAGCTGGCTGATGGTCGGAACCTGAGACATGGTGTTAATAAATTTGTTGCTGACAATGTAAAGCTTGTCCAGACGGCCTTCGTCGTAGGCCTGCAACATCACTTTTACCGGACCGATCAGTTCGGACAGGGAAGGGTTATCCCCCATGCCGGTGACCTGGGCAACAACATTGCCGCCCACGGAGTTGAAGAACGACACGCCTTTCGAGCCGATCATTGCGAGGTCGCATTGAACGCCTTTGTCGGTCCAGGTCTTCATTTCCGCCAGCAGTTTTTTGAACAGGTTAATGTTCAAACCACCGCACAAACCACGGTCGGTCGACACCACCAGGTAGCCCACGCGTTTAACGTCGCGGTCTTCCAGGTAAAGGTGCTTATATTCCAGATTACCATGTGCAAGGTGACCAATCACTTTGCGCATGGTTTCTGCATAAGGACGGCTGGCCGCCATGCGATCCTGCGATTTACGCATTTTGGAAGCGGCGACCATCTCCATCGCTTTAGTGATCTTTTGCGTGTTCTGGACGCTTGCGATCTTACTACGTATCTCTTTTGCGCCGGCCATGAGCTTCTCCTCAATGCCTTGCGGCCTGCCCTAAGGCAAGCCGCCAGACGTTACCAGGATTGGGTTGCTTTGAAGGAATCGAGGATGCCTTTCAGTTTGCCTTCGATTTCGTCGTTGTAGCCACCGGTCTGGTTGATCTCTTGCATCAACGGAGCGTGATCACGGTCGACGTAAGCCAGCAGAGCGGCTTCGAAGCTGCCAATTTTCGACAGTTCAACATCCGCCAGGTAACCACGTTCTGCTGCGAACAGAACCAGAGACTGCTGCGCAACGGACATCGGCGCATACTGTTTCTGTTTCAGCAGTTCGGTCACTTTCTGACCGTGGTCAAGCTGCTTACGTGTTGCATCGTCAAGGTCGGATGCAAACTGAGAGAACGCTGCCAGTTCACGATACTGTGCCAGAGCGGTACGGATACCACCGGACAGTTTTTTCATGATCTTGGTCTGTGCTGCACCACCAACACGGGATACGGAAATACCCGGGTTAACCGCAGGACGAATACCGGCGTTGAACAGGTTGGTTTCCAGGAAGATCTGACCATCGGTAATGGAGATTACGTTGGTCGGAACGAACGCAGAAACGTCACCCGCCTGAGTTTCGATAATCGGCAGTGCGGTCAGAGAACCGGTTTTCCCTTTCACTTCACCTTTGGTGAAGGCTTCAACGTATTCGGCGTTAACACGTGCAGCACGCTCCAGCAGACGAGAGTGGAGGTAGAAAACGTCGCCCGGGAATGCTTCACGTCCTGGCGGACGACGGAGCAGCAGGGAGATCTGACGGTAAGCAACAGCCTGTTTAGACAGGTCATCGTAAATGATCAGCGCATCTTCACCGCGGTCACGGAAGTATTCGCCCATTGCGCAACCGGCATACGGTGCCAGGTATTGCAGTGCAGCGGATTCAGACGCGGTTGCTACCACAACGATGGTGTTAGCCAGTGCGCCGTGCTCTTCCAGTTTACGTACCACGTTAGAAATGGTGGACGCTTTCTGGCCGATAGCGACATAGATACATTTGATACCGGAATCGCGCTGGTTGATGATGGCATCGATAGCCAGTGCGGTTTTACCTGTCTGACGGTCACCGATGATCAATTCACGCTGACCACGACCGATTGGGATCATGGAGTCAACGGCTTTATAACCGGTCTGTACCGGCTGATCTACGGACTGACGTTCGATAACGCCCGGAGCGATTGCTTCTACAGCAGAGAAGCCGTCGTGATCCAGCGGACCTTTACCGTCGATTGGTGCACCCAGAGTGTTAACCACACGGCCCAGCAGGCCACGGCCAACCGGAACTTCCAGGATACGGCCAGTACACTTAACTTTCATGCCTTCGGCAAGGTCAGCGTACGGACCCATAACAACCGCACCTACAGAGTCGCGCTCGAGGTTCAGTGCGATAGCGTAACGGTTACCCGGCAGGGAGATCATTTCACCCTGCATACAATCGGCCAGGCCGTGAATGCGGATAACACCGTCACTTACAGAAACAATAGTACCTTCGTTGTGAGCTTCACTCACAACATTGAACTGAGCAATGCGCTGCTTGATCAGTTCGCTGATTTCGGTGGAATTCAGTTGCATGCTCCAGTCCCCTTAAGACTGCAAGACGTCTGCAAGGCGCTCAAGACGACCGCGTACGCTGCCATCAATGACCATATCACCCGCTCGGATGATAACGCCTGCCATTACAGACTTATCGATTTTGCAATTCAGCTTAACTTTGCGTGACAGACGTTTTTCCATCGCAGCAGAAATTTTCGCGAGCTGTTGTTCACTCAGTGCGGCAGCGGAAATGACGTCTACCTCAGCGGTAGCCTCACTCACGGCACGAAGGTGAATAAACTGCTCCAGAACATCCGGGAGCGCGTTAAGACGACCATTTTCAGCCATTACCCGAATCAGGTTCTGACCGTTTTCGTCCAGTTGCTCACCACAAACTGCGATAAACGACTCGGCGAGCGTTTCTGGCGCAAGCGCGCCAGAGAGAAGCTCTGCCATTTGTTCGTTTTTGGTTACCTCGGCGGCAAACGCCAGCATGTCCTGCCAGCGTTCTACACTTTGGTGTTCGACGGCAAAGTCAAAAGCTGCTTTGGCGTAGGGGCGAGCTACCGTAATAAATTCAGACATCAGCCCCTCCCTCCTTACAGTTCAGCGACAAGTTTATCCACGATGTCGCTGTTAGCAGCTTCATCCACGGAACGTTCGATGATCTTCTCGGCGCCAGCAACAGCCAGGATAGCAACTTGCTTACGCAGCTCTTCACGGGCACGTTTACGCTCGGCTTCAATTTCTGCCTGCGCCTGGGCCACGATTTTAGTACGTTCCTGTTCTGCCTCAGCTTTCGCTTCGTCCAGAATCTGCGAGCGGCGTTTGTTCGCCTGCTCATGATTACCTGGGCTTCCGCTTTCGCTTTTTTCAGCTGGTCGGTCGCGCTGGCCTTTGCAAGGTCAAGGTCCTTATGTGCTCGTTCTGCGGAAGCAAGGCCGTCAGCAATTTCTTTTTGACGTTTTTCGATGGCTGCCATTAATGGCGGCCATACGTACTTCATGCAGAACAGAACGAACAGGACAAACGCGATGGCCTGGCCGAGGATTGTTGCGTTAAGATTCACAGCACAATGCCTCTATTTAGTTAACGTTCTGATATTGCTCTTTAAATAAAAGCAACGCTTACTACGCGACAGCGAACATCACGTACAGACCCAGACCTACAGCGATCATCGGGATAGCATCCACCAGACCCATAACGATAAAGAACTGAGTACGCAGCAGAGGAATCAGATCAGGTTGACGCGCTGCGCCTTCCAAGAATTTACCCCCGAGGATGCCGATACCGATCGCAGCACCGATTGCCGCCAGACCCATCATCACAGCGGCAGCCATGTACAGCAGATCCATATTCAGGTTTTCCATGACAGTCTCCAGTTTGTTTCAGTTAAAACGTAGTAGTGTTGGTAAATTAATGTTCTTCAGACGCCATCGACAGATAGACGATCGTCAGAACCATGAAGATGAAGGCTTGCAGCGTAATGATCAGGATGTGGAAAATGGCCCACGGCACATTCAGGATCCACTGTGACCACCACGGCAACAGACCAGCAATCAGAATGAAAATCAGCTCACCGGCATACATGTTACCGAACAGTCGCAAACCGAGTGAAACTGGTTTGGACAGCAGGCTTACCCCTTCAAGGATTAAGTTGACAGGAATGAACGCCCAGTGATTGAACGGCTGCAGCGTCAACTCTTTCGTGAAGCCGCCGATGCCTTTCATTTTGATGCTGTAGAACAGAATCAGGATAAATACGCCCAATGCCATAGACAGCGTTACGTTCACGTCCGCAGACGGAACCACACGCAGTGCAGGCAGACCCAGTACATGTTCAGCAATGTACGGCAGCAGGTCGATAGGCAGTAAATCCATCAGGTTCATCAGGAATACCCAGACGAAGATCGTCAGGGCCAGCGGAGCAATCAGCTTGCTTTTGCCATGGTACATGTCTTTCACGCTACCATTAACAAAGCCGATCACCAGCTCAATCGCGGTCTGAAACTTACCTGGCACACCGCTGGTCGCCTTTTTGGCTACGCTACGGAATAAAACCAGGAACAACAGACCCAGCACCACCGAGAAGAACATGGAGTCAATATTGATTGTCCAGAAGGTGGCTGGGGGGTTTTGTGGATCCACCAGCGAGAATGTACGCAGGTCCAGCTGAAGGTTATTCAGGTGGTGTCCTATGTAATCCTGCGGCGTCATATTTTCTGAAGCCATGATGCCTTTTACCCTTTGTTGTTAATTACAGCCGTGCCAGTATCTGAACCACCAGCACCAAAACCCACGTAACGATCAGCGGCAAGAATACCGCCTTTAAAACCGCCAACGCCACCACCAGTAACACCAACATCGCCAGAACTTTGAAAGCTTCGCCAAATGCGAATGTCCAGGCCACCCGGCCTTTCGCTGGTGTATGCGCCTGGTGACGCCAAGCAAATATCATAAACAAAACGTTAGGCAGAAAGACTGCCAGGCCCCCGCTTATTGCAGAGACGCCCCAGAAGGGGTCTTTGAGGCTGAACAGCAATCCACTTGCTATCACCACCAGTAACTGAACGAGCAGAAGCTTCCGAGCAACGTTTCGACTCACGAGCGACACAGACATCACGTTTTTTACTCCTGCTCCCTTCGAGGTATGCCGCGTGTCGTATAAAACTTTCTTTAAGGCTTAGAGTCAAGCATCAAAAAGCGGTCAAATTATACGGCGCGCCCCCGTGATTTCAAACAATAAGTAGCCAAAAGGTGAATAAATGTTTAAATATTTTTCCAGTGCATACAATTGCGACTTTTCTACTAACCCTGTTCGATCATGAAAAACTGTAAATAACGCGTAAACACTGGTGATAAAGCGTGCTTCAGATCACATATTGCGCATGTTCGCGCACAGCATATTTATTTACTTGGCAAATGATGCCTTTGCAAGTTTATGATATTTCAGTCTAAAAACAGATACTGTTTTAATAAATGACATTTACACAACAAAAACCACCCATTGACATTTTTAATAATGTTTTAGCAGCCAATGATGGTTCTTAGCGCCGATTTTTAGCAGACTGATATTTTCACTAATGACTTATTTTCTGCTTACCAAAAAAAGCCACGTTATCTTGTTGATGCAAAAGAGTGAACGTGGCGTTAAATGTAACCAGTTATATCAGTAGAAAACCTGGTTGTTGTTAACAGTCTAACCGGTCAATTTTTTATGATTTTTTTGATAAAAATTAAATTTTATTTGCTTTAATCACCACCAGATGACGTTCGCCATCCAGGGCTGGAACCTGAAGTTTAACCACTGATTCGACCTGATATTCTTCGGGCAACAAAGCGATTTCATCTTCCGGCATTTGCCCTTTCAGCGCGTAGAAACGGCCTTGCTCACCAGGAAGATGGTGGCACCAGCTCACCATATCGTTCAGAGAGGCAAAAGCGCGGCTAATTACGCCATCAAATGGCGGCTCTGAAGGAAACTCTTCTACCCTGCTCTGTACAGGTTCAATATTCTCCAGTTTAAGCTCATGTTGCACCTGACGAAGGAAACGCACGCGTTTACCAAGGCTATCCAACAGAGTGAAATGGGCTTCAGGACGCACGATAGAGAGTGGAATGCCTGGCAGTCCTGGTCCGGTGCCGACATCGATAAACCGTTCACCTTGCAGATACGGTGCCACCACAATGCTATCGAGAATATGGCGTACCAGCATCTCATTAGGATCGCGGACCGAAGTCAGGTTGTACGCTTTGTTCCATTTATGCAGCATATTCACGTAGGCAATAAGCTGGTTTTTCTGGTGATCGGTAAGCGAAATACCTGCGTCTTTCAGCAGTAAGGAGAGTTTGTTGAGCACGGTGATTACCTGTTCTTGATGCGTTGCCTGGTAAGCGGGTGCTTACCAGGCATTTTTAATGCGTTATGCGCTACGACGCAGCATACCCTGTTTTTTCAGCCACACCAGCAGAATGGAGATAGCCGCAGGCGTGACGCCAGAAATACGCGAAGCTTGGCCGATAGAGGCTGGTTTGTGATCGTTAAGTTTGGCGATCACTTCGTTAGAAAGACCGGATACCTGGCGGTAATCCAGTGTCGCGGGTAGCAGGGTGTTCTCGTTACGCAGCTGCTTTTCGATCTCATCTTGCTGGCGCGCGATATAACCTTCGTATTTAACCTGAATCTCAACCTGTTCCGCCGCCTGTTCGTCTGTCAACGCAGGGGCAAACGGCGTCAGCGTGGTTAATTTTTCATAAGTCATTTCCGGACGACGCAGCAGATCTTCACCACTGGCTTCACGGGAAAGCGGCGCAGTCAGGTGAGCATTCACTTCGGCTGCAGCTTCCGCCGACGGGGTTACCCAGGTCGATTTCAGACGCTGACGCTCACGCTCGATATTCTCAAGTTTCTCGTTAAAGCGCGCCCAACGTTCGTCATCCACCAGGCCCAGTTCACGACCGATTTCAGTCAAACGCAGATCCGCATTATCTTCGCGTAGCATCAGACGATATTCTGCGCGCGAAGTAAACATACGATACGGTTCTTTGGTTCCTAAAGTGCACAGGTCATCAACTAGTACGCCGAGATACGCCTGAGAACGTGCCGGAGCCCAACCTTCTTTGTCAGCAGACAGACGGGCAGCGTTAAGACCGGCCAGCAAACCTTGCGCAGCGGCTTCTTCGTAACCGGTAGTGCCGTTAATCTGACCAGCAAAGAACAGCCCCTGGATAAACTTGCTCTCCAGCGTCGGTTTCAGGTCGCGAGGATCGAAGAAGTCATACTCAATGGCATAACCCGGACGCACGATCTTCGCGTTTTCCATCCCCTGCATAGAGCGGACGATTTGCATCTGCACATCGAACGGCAGGCTGGTGGAGATACCGTTCGGATAAATTTCATTAGAGGTCAGTCCTTCCGGTTCAAGGAAGATCTGATGCTGATTTCTGTCGGCGAAGCGCATGACTTTGTCTTCGATCGACGGGCAGTAGCGTGGGCCGACACCTTCGATCACCCCTGCATACATTGGGCTACGATCGAGGTTACTGCGGATCACATCATGGGTTTTCTCGTTGGTATGAGTGATATAACACGGCACCTGCTGGGGATGCTGGGACGCATTGCCCATAAACGAGAATACCGGCATTGGGTTATCGCCATGCTGTTGCGCCAGCACACTAAAGTCGATAGTTCGAGCATCAATACGCGGTGGTGTCCCGGTTTTCAGACGACCAACGCGCAGCGGCAGTTCACGCAAACGGCGAGAAAGCGGAATGGACGGCGGATCACCAGCACGGCCACCGCTGTAATTATCCAGACCGATATGAATTTTACCGTCGAGGAACGTCCCAACGGTGAGCACGACGGCTTTGGCACGGAACTTCAGTCCCATTTGGGTAACAGCACCGACCACGCGATCGTTTTCGACAATAAGATCTTCAACCGCCTGCTGGAAGATCATCAGGTTCGGTTGGTTCTCCAGCGCCGTACGTACCGCCTGACGGTAGAGCACACGATCCGCCTGAGCTCGGGTAGCGCGAACCGCCGGTCCTTTGCTTGCGTTTAGTATCCTAAACTGGATACCCGCTTGATCGATCGCTTTCGCCATCAGACCGCCGAGTGCATCCACTTCTTTTACCAGATGTCCCTTCCCAATACCGCCGATCGCCGGGTTGCAGCTCATCTGCCCCAGAGTGTCGATATTGTGTGTCAAAAGCAGAGTCTGTTGACCCATACGCGCCGCGGCCATCGCGGCCTCGGTGCCTGCATGACCCCCGCCAATGATGATGACGTCAAAAGGATCCGGATAAAACATGGTGATTGCCTCGCATAACGCGGTATGAAAATGGATTGAAGCCCGGGCCGTGGATTCTACTCAACTTTGTCGGCTTGAGAAAGACCTGGGATCCTGGGTATTAAAAAGGAGATCTATTTATTTAGAGATCTGTTCTATTGTGATCTCTTATTAGGATCGCACTGCCCTGTGGATAACAAGGATCCGGCTTTTAAGATCAACAACCTGGAAAGGATCATTAACTGTGAATGATCGGTGATCCTGGACCGTATAAGCTGGGATCAGAATGAGGGGTTATACACAACTCAAAAACTGAACAACCGTTGTTCCTTGGATAACTACCGGTTGAACCAAGCTTCCTGACAGAGTTATCCACAGTAGAACGCACGATCTGTATACTTATTTGAGTAAATTAATCCACGATCCCAGCCATTCTTCTGCCGGATCTTCCGGAATGTCGTGATCAAGAATGTTGATCTTCAGTGTTTCGCCTGTCTGTTTTGCACCGGAATTTTTGAGTTCTGCCTCGAGTTTATCGATAGCCCCACAAAAGGTGTCATATTCACGACTACCAATACCGATTGCGCCAAAGTGGACCGCAGAAAGATCGGGCTTCTGTTCCTGCAATGCTTCATAGAAAGGAGAAAGGTTGTCCGGAATATCTCCGGCACCGTGGGTGGAGCTGATAATCAGCCAGATCCCCGAGGCAGATAAATCTTCCAACAGCGGACCGTGCAGCGTTTCGGTGGTAAAACCCGCCTCTTCCAGCTTTTCAGCCAGGTGTTCTGCTACATATTCGGCACCGCCGAGGGTGCTGCCGCTGATAAGAGTGATATCTGCCATAAACCGCCACCTTTATTAAGAGTGGCGTATTGTACGCTGTGAACGCGTTGGGATCTACCTGTGGAAAAGTATGGGATTAAAAAAGCCGATCAGGGCTTGATAGTACGCATGATCGGGTGTTGCAGGACGATCAATGTCTCGGTGGACTGAATTTCATCAATTGTTTGGATCTTGTTGATAAGTACATGCTGGAGAGCGTCGATCGAACGGCACATTACTTTTATAAAGATGCTGTAGTGGCCTGTTGTGTAATAGGCTTCAGTGACTTCATCAAGGCTTTCCAGCTTTGCCAGCGCGGAAGGGTAGTCTTTGGCGCTCTTTAATATAATGCCGATAAAGCAGCCTACGTCATAACCGAGCTGCTTCGGGCTGACATCAATACGCGCCCCGGTAATGATCCCCGCCTGCTTCATTTTCTCTACCCGAACGTGAATCGTCCCCGGACTGACGCCAAATTGTTTCGCCAGTTCGGCGTAAGCGGTGCGCGCATTGCCCATTAATGCTTCCAGGATGCCACGGTCCAGATTGTCGATCAGATAATTTTCCATAGGATTTTCTTATGCAGATTGATGATTCATTCTATTTTAGCCTTCTTTTTTAATGAATCAAAAGTGTGTTAGGCTTTTTATTGAATGATTATTGCATGTGTGTCGGTTTTTGTTGCTTAATCATAAGCAACAGGACGCAGGAGTATAAAAAATGAAAACCGCTTACATTGCCAAACAACGCCAAATTAGCTTCGTGAAATCTCACTTTTCTCGTCAACTGGAAGAACGTCTGGGGCTGATCGAAGTCCAGGCACCGATTCTTAGCCGTGTGGGGGATGGCACGCAGGATAACTTGTCGGGCTGTGAAAAAGCGGTGCAGGTAAAAGTGAAAGCTCTGCCTGATGCCCAGTTCGAAGTGGTTCATTCACTGGCGAAGTGGAAACGTCAGACCTTAGGGCAACACGACTTCAGCGCGGGCGAAGGGCTGTACACGCACATGAAAGCCCTTCGCCCCGATGAAGACCGTCTTTCTCCGTTGCACTCGGTCTATGTAGACCAGTGGGACTGGGAACGCGTAATGGGCGACGGTGAGCGTCAATTCTCGACTCTGAAAAGCACGGTAGAGGCGATCTGGGCGGGAATTAAAGCAACCGAAGCTGCGGTTAGCGAAGAGTTTGGCCTGGCACCGTTCCTGCCGGATCAGATCCACTTCGTACACAGCCAGGAGTTACTGTCTCGTTATCTGGATCTCGATGCCAAAGGGCGTGAGCGGGCGATAGCGAAAGATCTTGGCGCGGTATTCCTTGTCGGGATTGGCGGCAAGCTGAGCGATGGTCATCGCCACGACTGCGCGCACCGGATTATGATGACTGGAGCACCCCGTCAGAGCTGGGTCATGCGGGTCTGAACGGCGATATTCTGGTGTGGAACCCTGTACTGGAAGATGCGTTTGAGCTTTCTTCCATGGGGATCCGCGTGGATGCCGACACGCTGAAGCATCAGCTGGCGCTGACCGGTGATGAAGATCGTCTGCAGCTGGAATGGCATCAGGCGCTGCTGCGCGGTGAAATGCCGCAGACCATCGGCGGCGGTATCGGCCAGTCTCGTTTGACTATGCTGCTGCTGCAACTGCCGCATATCGGCCAGGTTCAGTGTGGAGTATGGCCAGCTGCTGTTCGCGAGAGCGTCCCTTCTCTGCTGTAATAATTTATCGCCGCCAGCGTCTGAGCAGGCGGCTTCGCATCCCGGTATCAAAGCGCCAGATATGATCGAAAATGCGCATGATGCCGGGTTTGCCGTGTGCCGACATCGCCACGGCATGAAAGCGATGCTGATGTACCCGCTGCAGCTCTTTCACTTTACTCGTCACGTCGTCAGGCAACCGCTGAGCGATAAAATCAGAAATCACCACCGCATCGGCATCAAACCATTCCCTGCTTTGCAAGCGTTCCATAATGGCGCGAAAACAACTGGCAAGATCGGTGCCGCCACGAAACTGCTGGCTTAAAAAACGGATTGCTTGTTCGATGCCTTGTGGGCCTGAAAGCTCATAACGGACGATCTCGGTGGAAGATAGCATAATATAGCAGCGCCGGTTTTCTGCGAGAGCAATGCGCATCAAGGCCAGGCAGAACGCTTTCGCACACTGTTCATTAAAGCCGCCCATTGAGCCGGAAGTATCCACACAGACAATAAACGGCCCGCGCGGCTGTTCATCGTAATCTTTATGTACCACCGGACGTTCGATCACTTTTTCACGCCACGACTCACCGTGCAGGCGATAGGTGAGCAACTGTTTTTCCACCAGCCGACGGTAAAACTCATACTCCAGTTCCGTTATCCCTAGTGTCGCCAGTTCTGGCGGCAGGAGACGTAAAATATCATCGCTTTGTTGCAGACCATCAACCTGCTCAGGAACCGTCGCCGGTTCGCGCACCATGGTGCGGAAGGTTTCCATCTGCGCATCGTTGCGCGGTATTGATTTGGCTTCCCGAGAACGCCCCAGCTGCTCTGCCAGGCGTTTCAGTTCCGGCTGTTCGTTAAGAAATTCACCGTATTTCACAATCAACTGATAGTCGCCACGTTTAAGCTGGCCGGCGCTCATATCCCACAGACGACCAGCTGCGGTATTGTTATCTGCGAGAATCGGTTCAAGTTGTCCGCTCAGCGTCATGCGTTCCTGAACTTCACTTAACAGTTGTTCGCGTTCTTCTTCTAATAGCTGTTGATTTAACGTCGTTGCTTGCACGATCAGACTTAAACGCAGCGCTGGAGAAAAAGCGTGTGTAACGCTGAAGTTATTGTGCTGTTAGCATCAACCAACTGCCGGGCTTGTTCTGCCCATGGGGAATTCAGACGATGCAGTAAGTCCAGGATCTGTGGTAGCTGCACAATAAACTGCGGCGTGGAGAGGAGCTGGCTTTGCTGATAGCACATCACCTCTTCGGTGAGTTCTGGCGGGACTCGGGCATCTTTCAGCCGACTGCGCAGCGCCTCACGCCAGCGGGGAACATCATCAGTGATTGCTGCCTTCAGTCGTGGGAATTTTTCAAAGAAGACCGCCAGCTGCGGTGAGGCCAGCAGTGCGATGATCATCTCTTCGATCAATCCCTCTTCGCTGACGGCCAGCATCACATTAAGCGTATCCTGCGTTAGCATTGTTGTGCCTGGCGAATCTGTGCACCGACATCCTGTAGGCTGGCTTCAATGCGACCTAACCAGTCGCCAGGGATAAACAGACATTTTTGCTGTTCGCTGAATAAAGCGTGTTGCTTACGCCAGTCGCTTTCAAGCTCTTCCAGTTGTTGTTTTATTTCACCTGGCAGACCTTCAGCCGATGAACCGGGAAGTGCCAGCGTACTGCCTTGTAAACTTACATCGCGTACAACAAGATGTTGGGTGCTATCAACTTCCAGATTCAGTTTCTGGGCAAAGCCGATACCGTTCAGTTTGCCGCGAATTTCACCACCTTTACTCAGCCACTGTTCCAGCGCGCTACGCTCAAAGGAGATATGAACCACTTCCATATCATGCAGTTTTAACGGTTTTTGCAGCAGCAGAGTCAGAGTGGAAGCAGTAACGTTAACAGGGAGTTGATACTGCTGACGACGGCTAAAAATGCCGCCCAGACGAATTACCGTTAAGGCTGTTTTATCGCTTTGTTGCTGCTGAAGTTGCAGGTGACGTTGCACAATCGCGCCTAGGCGGGTCAACATCCCTTGCTGTTGCCAGGCGTGACCGGTCATCAATACATCAATTTGTTGTTGTATCAAATTCAGGCTTTGCGCGTCATACCACAGGCAATCTTTCAGCAAAATGAGATCTACCGGGGCAACAGCACTGCGACCGCTAAAAAAGGCGCTGGCCTGCAATAATCGGATCGCTTTTTTCCAGCGACGATCCGAGACATAAGGCGCATCCGGTAATTTATCCAGTTGCTGGCGCAGCATAAAAATCAGCTCAAATACATGATCGGGCAGCGTAATTTCACCAATCTCTTTCTGCCAGCGTTCATATTCTTCATCTGTGACCTGCAAGGCATCAGGAACCGGATTGTCGTTTTCATCCTGTTGACTGGTCAGCATGGAGCGGAAATTCGCTTTATCCTGCACTTTATCTAACCACAGACGAATCAGCATGCGGTCATATAACGCTTCCAGACTGCTGTCTGCTTCCGGCAGCTCGTTGGAGGCCGCCACCAGCAGACGCATCGGGATTTTTTCTACGTGTGCACCGTTGCGGAACTGGCGCTCGTTAATGGCGGTGAGCAAGGTATTAAGAATTGCCGGGCCCGCTTTCCAGATCTCATCCAGAAAGACAATTTCTGCTTCCGGCAGGTAACCGCTGGTTAAACGTTCATAGCGCCCTTCATCTTTTAGCGCCTGAATAGAAAGGGGACCAAAAACTTCTTCCGGCGTGGAGAAGCGGGTCATCAGATATTCAAACGCGCGGGCATTCTGAAAGGCGAATTTTAAGCGCCGGGCGATCAAACTTTTGGCAATACCTGGCGGGCCAAGGAGGAACACACTTTCACCACTTAATGCCGCTAATAAACACAAGCGGATGGCGTGGCTACGTTCATAAAGCCCCTTTTCCAACGAACTGCTCAGGCGGGAAATTCTTTCCGCTAATAAATGAGGGTGAGCCATAATGAAGTGGCGTCCTTTCGTCAAAAGTTCTGCGTAAATTGCGAGTATAGACGTTTCTTGCTGGTGGCTAAAATAGTCTCAAAGGGGGGTAATGCCAGTCAGTTAAGCAACTGACTGGCTCTTTTTCGGGGCTGTGGGGTATTTCCAGGGCCTCTCCTTTACCACTCTCGGAAGGCCCTTCCCCTTCTCGTCGGTAATTTCACAAGTTGTCCCATACTTGCAAGATCGCGCATCAGCTCCGGTATACGTCCCGGTGAAGCGCCCTGCAATGTCATCAGCATTCTCATCACCATTCCGCATGATTCTGAGAAACTCAGTTGATT